>JACPXK010000054.1 GCA_016196565.1 Candidatus Omnitrophota bacterium
TCAAACCTTTTCTTGTCTCCGCCGATGCCGTTCAAAATGTCGTTGTCTCAGGGCGCGATAGCATGGGAAATTTCTGGAAAACTTTCCGCAATCAAAAACGCTTAGAAACCCGGCTGGCGGAACTGGAATCCAAGGTGGTGCTCGTCGGCGAGCTTGAGCGGGAAAATGAAAGATTGAAAAAATTATTAGCCTTTAAGGACTCGGTGAGCGGCAAAAAAATCGCGGCGCGTGTTATCGGCTGGGATTCAAGCCCGTGGCGAAAAACCATTCTTTTGGATAAGGGCACTCAAGACGGGCTTAAAAAAGATATGGTCGTGATTGTGCCCGAAGGGGTTGTGGGCCGAATTCTGGAAACCGGGCCACTGACCGCACGGGTGATTTTACTCTCCGATCCGGATGCACGGGTGGGAGCCATCACCGAACAAAGCCGGGCACAAGGTATTCTGGCCGGCAACGGATCTCCGAAATTGCATATGCAATACCTGACTCTTGAAAGCGGCGTTATGGTGGAAGAAACAGTGCTCACCTCCGGGATCAGCGGTATTTTTCCCAAAGGACTCCGTCTCGGAGCCGTGGAATCCATCAGCCGGGATACGGACGGGCTCCATCTTGTGGCTCAAATTCGTCCCTTTGTTTCCTTTTCCCGATTGGAGGAAGTGATATGCCTCGAATCTTCTCGGCCAAAGTAATTTTTTATTTGCTTCTTCTGGCCCTTCTGGATTTGTCTTTGCGGCCCCTGATCTGGATTGGCGCCGCCGCACCGATGTTCCTTTATCTCATGATTCCTTATGCCATTTTCCAGTGGAAGCTTTCACGTTCAATGACGCTGGCAGCCCTCATCGGAATTTTCCGCGATCTTACCGGTTCTCATCTTCTGGGTTTGGAAACGCTTGTCCTTCTGCTCGTTACTTTTCTTTTTGACCTCTTGGCTCAAAAAGTGGAAAGAAATTCCAATTTGATGCGGTTTGCGGGCACTTTTTTATTCATTCTCAGCGTTTTCGGGGCTCTTGCCGCGGCTTCCGGCATCTTTGGATCACCGGCCCCCATTTCAGGGTATGTGTTCACAGCCATGACCGGAACGGCATTTTACACGGCATGCCTGTCACTTCCTTTTTTTGCTCTGACGACTCATTGGTTTCATGATAGAGTACCGCTCAAACAATATGAACTTTTTGGATAAAATTAATGCCGTCATCCTGAGCGAAGCGAAGGATCTCGTTTTTTGAGATTCTTCGGTCCTTCGGACCTCAGCCCATGACTTCCATAAATAGTTTATGGGAAGTCAGGACAGTCCTTTAGGGCAGAATGACGTGGAGTTTACGTGCAAACGAGTTTGCGTTTTCTTATTTTACGATTGGCCATTTATGGCGGGCTTGTTTTTCTCGGCCTTGGCCTTTTTAACGCTCAAGTGCTTGAAGGACGGCGTTACCGGAAATTAAGCGAGCAAAACCGCATCCGGCTTATTCCGCTTGAAGCCCCCCGCGGCCGTGTGTTTGATCGTAACGGACAGCTTTTGGCCACTAATCGTCCTTCTTATGATGTGGTGGCCACTCCCGAAGACGTTACGCCGGAAGTTTTTAGCCGTCTGGCAAAGCTTTTGGGTGTTCCGGAGAAAAAAATCCGCGAGCGCATGAGCGGCCCGCAGGAATATCCCTTCGCCCCGGTGGTGATTCAGGAAGATATTTCGCGCGACCTTGTTTTCAAAATCGAGGAATACCGCCCCGAACTTCCCGGTGTCGAAATCCGGGTTTCATTCCTCCGTTATTATCCCTTCGCCGAAACGGCCTCTCATATCATCGGTTATATCGGGAAAATCGGCCCGGACGAATACCAAAGATTAGAGCGCGATCGCTATGGTCTGAATTCCTTCATCGGCCGGTTCGGTATCGAAAAAATTTTTGATGAGCGTTTGAGGGGCTGGCGCGGGGGACGTCAGATTGAAGTCAATGCCTACGGGCAATTGATGCAGGTCCTTTCGGAAAAAAATCCGGAGCCTGGGGAAGATATTCACCTGAGTATTGATTTAAATTTTCAACAAAAAATCATGGAGCTTATTAAAAACAAGCGCGCCTCGGTGGCCCTCCTGGATTTAAAAACGGACGGTTTGCTGGTGCTTGCCAGTTCTCCGGCCTTTGATCCCAATGTTTTCGTGATGCCGGGACTCGGCCACGAACGAATGGATTTTTTGAAGGATCCGAATTCTCCGCTTCTTGAGCGTGGGGTTTCCTCAGCGTATCCGCCGGGATCGGTATTCAAGCTAGTGACGGCGCTTGCCGCGCTTGAATCCGGAAAAATTACGGCACAAACCCGCTTTTTTTGTCCGGGTTATTTTCAGTTAAAGTCCGGCTCACGGCCTTATCATTGCTGGAAAGAAGGAGGGCATGGGTCTCTTAATCTCTATCAAGCCATCGAACGTTCTTGCAATGTGTATTTCTACAATTTAGGCGCGCGCCTTACACCGGACGGTCTTGCCCATTATGCCCGCGAGCTCGGCCTCGGAGAACGCATGCAGCTTGAAATGACCAATATTGCTCCGGGCCTGGTCCCGGATGCCGTTTGGAAACAAAGCAAATATCATGACAAATGGTATCAGGGCGAAACCTTAAGTTTTGCCATCGGACAAAGTTATCTTTTGACCTCGCCCCTTCAGGTGCTCCGCGTGGTTTCGATTATTGCCAAAGACGGCCAAACCGTGGAGCCGCATCTTTTGGCGGGAGAAAATCCTCTGCCTTCATCAAAACATAATGTGGCCATCAGCAAAGAAAATATTACCACCATCAAACGGGCCATGCTTCAAGTGGTTCATTCCGATTACGGGACAGGCCAATTCGCCAGGCTTAGTTTTGAAAAAATGGCCGCCAAAACCGGAACGGCGCAAGTCCCGCCCAAACAAGCGCACAGCTGGATGTCGGGATTTTTCCCTTATCAAAATCCGGAATTAGCGTTTGTGGTTTTTGTCGAACACGGGGGCCCCGGAGGAATCACTTCCGCGCGCATCGTCAAACAGATGTTTGAAATTTGGAGAGAAGCAAATGCTCAAAAGGTGGCTTAAGGATATTCATTGGCCGCTTTTTTTCGCCATGGCCGGCCTGGCGGTGATCGGAAGCGCTTTTATTTATAGTGCGGCTTATCATGATTCGGGAACGTATGAGACCAAACAGCTTTTTTGGGCCCTCGTGGCCGTGGCGGTCTTTTTTGCAACCGCCTTTTTCGGATACCGCTCTCTTTTGGGAATGGCTTATCTTCTTTATGCCGTGGCGATTCTATTTTTGATCATCGTGCTTGTCCTGGGCGAGACTCGCCTTGGCGCCCAGCGTTGGTTAAATCTCGGCCCCATAGCCTTTCAGCCTTCGGAATTCGCGAAACTTGCCACGATTTTGGCGCTTGCGAATTTTCTCGGTTCTTACAACCGTTGGGAAAAGGAAGGAAAAATATTTCTCGCGGCTTCGGCCATCGCGTTGTTGCCTTTTGCGCTTATCGTCAAACAACCGGATTTGGGGACTTCGCTGATGTTTATTCCCATGCTGATTGCGATGCTCTTGATTTGGGGAATTCGTTATCGTTATTTTATTTTTACGGCGGTAGGAGGGCTTCTGGCCATGCCGCTTATGTGGGGATTTTTGAAAGAGTATCAGCGCAAACGCATCCTTGTTTTCCTTGATCCCAACCAGGACCCTTTGGGATCGGGTTACACCGCGATTCAATCAAAAATTGCGGTGGGATCGGGCGGGCTTTTTGGAAAAGGTTATTTGGCAGGAACACAAAGCCAACTTCAATTTGTTCCGGAACATCATACCGACTTTATTTTTTGCGTGATCGGGGAGGAATGGGGATTTGCCGGCGCGCTTCTTTTGCTTATCCTTTACGGGCTCCTGTTCCGGGCCGCGTTTCAAGTAGTGGAACATACAACCGACCTGAAAGCCAAACTTTTGGTGGCGGGAATCGCGGCTGTGATTTTCTCCCAACTGTTTATTAATATCGGGATGACCGTCGGGTTGATGCCGATTACGGGGATTACGCTTCCCCTTGTCAGTTATGGGGGGTCCTCGCTTGTGATGACGGCCATCGCCCTGGGCTTAGTTTTAAGCGTCTATAAAGAGCGGTCGATTTTTTAACGGGGCGCACTCGCACCGAGGTGCGAGTACGCCGCAATGACGTGCCAAGGAAGCACGTCTATTGCGGAACCCCTCATAAAAAGCATTCGGGGCGCACTAAAGTACAGCCCCGCAATTTTATTTATATGCTCGTGGTTCTTTAACAAGGAATTTGCGGGGCGTAGCTCAGCCTGGCTAGAGCGCTAGCTTTGGGAGCTAGATGTCGCAGGTTCAACTCCTGCCGCCCCGACTCTGATTAATTTTTATGGGAAGTCGGGACTGCCGCCTTCGGCGGACTGCCCCGATCACGATTCGGACGTGTTCATCAAGAACACGCCGAAATAGTACTTGCGCATTTGCGCAAGTAAAAGGAGGCCAACATGGCACATTATGTGATATTGGCAAATTTCACGGATCAGGGGATTCGATCGATTAAAGAAACAGGAAAACGTGCCAAGGCATTTCGCGATTTGGCCAAGCAAATGGGCGTCACGATCAACGATATTTTTTGGACCATGGGCCGTTATGACGTTGTGGTTACGGCGGAAGCACCCAAGGATGAAACGGTGGCGTCCTTAATGATGAAAATGGGAGCGATTGGAAATCTCAAATCCGAGACCCTTCGCGCTTTCGGCGAAAGCGAGATCGAGGCTTTAACTTCCAAGATTTAATAAAGCTTAATCTTCGCTATATTCTGATAGTTCGTGCTTATTATTGACATTTTTTCTTCTGCTTAGACTTGTCATATCCGCTTGCCGGTGTTATCTTTCTTGAACCTTCGTTCCAAGGGAGGGTTTTATACCACACGGTACCCTAAAAATAAGATGCAGCAGGTTTTTTTTACTACAATCTAAACTGATTAGAAAAGTTATGAAAAAAGAAATCCATAAAAAACTCACCGCGCTTCTTACCGTTCTTTTTTTAGGCCTAAATCAGTTGGTCATAACTCCGCAAGCGAGCGCAAATCCGTTTTCATTAGAAACCAAACTTCCTTCTGCTGATTTCAAGCTCGATCTTCCTCCTGAACTTGGGACCATTCAGGCTTTAATTTCCGGGCCCGGTCCTGTGCTTATCCAGATTCAAACGGCTCACGGAAATTACGAAGCCCAAAAAAAAATTCAGGCCATTCTGCATCATTTGAAAAAGCAATACGGCATTGACCTTCTATTGTTAGAAGGAAGTGCGTCAAAGCTTAATCCCGAACTTTTAGATTTCTTTGGCGGTCGAAAAAATCTCAATATGAAAATGGCGGAAGCACTCACACGGCAAGCCCTTGTGAAAGGCGATGAACTCTTTTTGATCGAAGAACCGAAAACACAGGCTTACGGGATTGAAAACATTCCCGCTTATCGGAGAAATCGTGAAGCCTTCAAAGCGGTCCTGACCCAGCGGGAAAAAACAGAGAAATTTGTTGAAGGCATGAATATGCAAATTAAACGTCTTACCGCGCCTTATTTAAGCCGTGATTTAAAAACATTTCTTAATCGCGCCGAGGATTTTGAGGGAAATCAAATTTCGGGTTTGAGTCATTTTATTTACTTGAAAGAAATGGCAAAGAAAAATCTCGAACTTGATTTGACAGACCCCGCCAATCAAATTGACTGGCCGATGCTGTTGCGGCTTTATAAGCTGGCCGAACTTGAATCAAGAATCGACCTGCGGGCTTTTGAAAAGGAGCGGGCGGCTTTCCTCAGAAAAATCCGCTGGATTTCTCCCGATGTTTTTGCGGAAATTCAAAAACTCCTTTCTTCTCCTCTATCTAAGCACCGGCTTCCTGATCCGGGCACCGGCATTCTTTTCGAAAAAATGGTTGCCGCGCTTCCGGCTGATTTTGATTATCAGCCTTATCCCAATGTCCAACGCTTTATGGGCCATCTTATCCTTCAAAGTGAAATCAAAGAAGACCGCCTGGCGGAAGAAACGGAACAATTGACCGATAAAATCGCGCAAAAACTTGCCAAGACAAAAGAGGAAAAAAACATCCTTTCCCTTTTTAACGATTACAAACTTCTCAAAAAACTTTTTGCGCTTGAACTTACTCCCAAAGATTACGAGACAATCCTCGAACGGAGAAAAGATCTCGCCGCAGGAAAGATCATAAAACGGTTTTTGGATCTCAACCATGACCGGCGAGTCAAGAATGTGCAATTTGTTCATGTTGGCGATATCAATATTCTTTTCAAGAAAGCCATGCGGTTTTATCGCGGCACAAAAGAACGCGACCGGTGGATGCTTCAAAATATTTTAGATCGCCTAAAAGGAAACAAGGCCCGTAAGGCCGTGGTGATTACCGGAGGCTTTCACGCGGGACCGTTTAAAAATTTCTTTCAGAAACAAGGTTTTAATTATGCCCTTATCGCTCCCAAAATTACTTCCGCAGAAGGCCGTGAGGCTTATCTGCAAGCCGCTTTGCAGGATTCAGAACTTCCTTTAAAGAAATCAACCATGGAACTTTCAAGACGGTCCGAGACACGTGCTATTCAAGCCGCGCTTGGGGAGAATTTAGATTGGATCGATGGACGAATCGATTTAGCGCGTTCAGAGATTCTTCGGCAAGCCGGGAAAACTTTTCAAAGAGAATCTCTGCGGGGTCCTGCTCTTCGTTCCGAAACACGCGCGGAAACACCAAGCCTTGCTGTATCAGGAAATTTTCCTCTCAATTTCAAAAACGCGCTTTCCGGGACTGTTACGCCGGAACATGGAATAACGCCCGAAGGGCTCACAGCGTTAGTTCCCGAACTCGTGAAAGCCCATCGTCAAATTCAGGAGTGGAGACAAGGCGAGAAATCACCGCTCAATCGACTTAATTATGAATTCGGCGACAGCTATTACCAAGAGATGCGCGCTTTGGGAATTCTATGGAAAGACGAATCCGATGATATCGTTATTTTGGGAGGAACTGCTTCAGGCGCCGAAATGGCCTTTCGAGCGCTTGTGCACGAAAAATGGAATGATTTACCGAAAGAAAAACGGAATGGTTATCCGCGTATTCATTTTGTAAGCCCCGATAAAGCGGGAAAATTTTTAAATGGCCTTAATCTTCAAAAAACAAGAATTGTTATTATCGGAGATGATTTAGACCAAGACCCTTATTTAAAACTGGGGTATCAAACCGTAAAGCAAAAATTGGCTGAGGCACTTGGCGCAGAAAATGTATTAAAACGAATTGCTATTGTTACGGATCTTGTCACTCCTGATGTTTTATCCGCGGATGCGGCCAACGCGGTTCAAAAATTTAGAATCCCTTTTGACTTAAGCCTCAAAAATTCATTTTTCACCGCTGCTGGGCTTCTTCCTTTAATGCTGGCGGGAAAAGACAATGAAGTTGCTATGCTCAGAAAAGGAGCTAGGGAAGCCCAAAAAACCATTGATTCGTTAAACGCGAAAATTTCCTCAAGTCAATCTTTCGTTTTGGAATACTCCGATTATCTTAGACCGGCTTTGGTTTATTTTCTTTATACACAGAAACACAAAAATATCGCTATCTTCCATGTCTTTTCTGAAAAATTGCGTCAATTCGGAACTTGGCGGGCCAACCGGCTTAATGACCTTATGGGGAGAACCCGCCAAACTTTGATATTTCGAGGTTCTGTCGGAACGCGCCATAATCATGCGGAGCTTCAAGATTGGCAAAAGGGAGCCAATCACTTTCAAGTTACTACCCTTGGCATCGAAGAATTTTCACATTCGACTCCAGCGGGACCCACCAGTTGGCCTTTATTTCAGGGAGTTCCGCTCGGAGATCTTCTTAACGCTTCACGTCTCGGAACGGAAGAGGGGCTTGCTCATGGAAAACGTCCCAATATGAATATTTCGATTCCCCGTGTGGATGCAGAAAATTTAGGCAGGCTCATTTATTCTGCTTTCTATGAGGATGCAGTGCTTCGTGGCCTTTTAGTCGGAGAATTAGAAAAACGTGACCCCGTGAGATCTGAAGCCCGTCAAAACGGAATTTTGAAAGATGATACCGGCATTGACTTTACTTATTCTTTGCCGCGTGCGCTTACAGAGTTTGAGCAGGCCAATTTTGACGATGATCTTGAAACAATTATGTTAGAAGTGGCTGGGGAGCGTTTGAGTAATAAGCATGATTTCTTAAATCTTCCAGAACATATGATTGAAAGAATTCAAACTTCCGATTTCCGTGATCCAATAAGCCGTCTTAAAAAAGATAAGTCTAAGTTTATCATCATCGGAATCGGTGGCTCCAGCCAGGGCGCCAAAATGGAATTTGAAAATCTCGGAATTTCCACAGAAAATCTTATTTTTCTCGAAGGTATAGATCCTGATTATACGGAAGAATTATTGGAGGGTATCGATTTAACAGAAGCCGGGGTGATGGTTATCAGTAAATCAGGAGAAACCTTAGAATCCAATGTCATTTTATCATTGGTAAGACAAAAAATGGTAGAAGCTTTCCGGCAAAAAGGAAAAACTTGGAATCCTCAAGACAGTATTGTGGCTGTTACCGATCCCGCAGTTGGAATTTTAAGAAAAGAAGCGACGCGTTTTGGTTATGGGCTTTTAGAAGTGCCGCCTCTTGTTGATGGGCGTTTTTCTGTTCTTTCCGATGTTGGCATAGCCGTGATGAGCCTTGTGATGGAGGAGGGACAAATCCTTGAATTTTTAAAAGGAGCTCAAGATTATGTTGAAAGAACAGAGCTTAGCTTGTCCTTGCTTAAAGATCTAGAGGAAGAAAAAGACAGAGAGGAAACAAGACCAAAAGATGACCGCCGGCTGGAGCATCTTAATCGTGAAGTTAGAACTGAGTTGAAAAGAAAAAGTGCTGCGGCCATTGGTTATCAGTATGGAGGCTGGAGTTCTTTCTGGACAATTGCCGAAAAGAAAGGGTTGTGGCTTGATATTGCCCTTTCCGGTGATTTTGGTGAAATGATTGAAGAAATGATTCAATTGTGGAATGAATCCATTGGAAAACCGGCGGTGGATGAAGAAGGCCATAGTATTCTTTATTATCGCCGTGGAGTTGTGGCGCCCCAAGAACTCCGGTTGAATTCGTCCCTCTTAAATCACCCGGATCAAGCCATCACCCTTTGGAATTTGAAACGGGACGATGATCCCGCGCAAGATCATCTTCAGCAAGCGATTAGGGCTGACATTCAGAATAAATTAAAATTTAGCCCAACTCCTATTTTCGGATACGACATTCCGCGTAATCTGCGCGCTTTGGGTGCTTTGACGGTGATGAAACAGCAGTCTGTCGTGGTTCATTCCAAGACCAAACTTTTAGGAAAGCCTATGGAGTATTCGGGGCAGCCCGGCGTGGAAGACTCTAAACGGCGTGCAAGGAAAAGCATTCAAGATAAAAAGGGAGTTTCGATTGATGTGATTCCTCAGGAATTGGCGCCACTCGGAGATTTTGTAAGATCGGTCGGGCTTTTGGTAAGTACGGAACTTGCCAATGTGAATTTCGAAGATCCGCAAGCCAGAGAAAATGCCGTCGCCCTGCTTATTCGTAAAGCCATTGAGGAAAATCAGGGCCCCGCAGCCATTAAAAGTGTCTGGATGCGAGATCAGGAAAAGCCGGAAATGATTAATGATAAAGGAACCAAAACCATGGCGGTTGTCCCGCTCGATAAATCCTCTGTCGTGGATATGAGCAATGGAACCATAGGCTCTCTGTTTGCGGTTTATAAGGGAGATGAATTGACGCCGGAAAATTTGGAAGCAACTTTCATTCTTCTTTACGGTCCGACCACCGTGATGATCGCGCGCGTGGTGCCGGATGGGGAAGCTCAAGTTTATGATTTTATTTGGAGTGAAGAACATCATGAATTTGTTCAGAAACAACACGCTGGCCGCGAAACAAGCCTTATTGAATTGACAAAAAAAGGTGACGAGATAGCTTTTAACGGGCGCCTTCAAGATTGGCCTGATTATTTAGAAAAATTCTATTATGCAGAAATTAAACGCAGAGGAAAAAAAGTAAGAATTAGCGAAACCGTGGCTGATCTTTATGAAATGCTTTTAAAAGGCGGTCTTGTAGCCGTGGCTTTGACCGATGTGGAAGCAGTGATGTGGGGTTCGGTCATGGAAGGAGCCGGCGGGCGTTCGCTTGTAATGACTCCGGAAGGTCCCCAATCGGCTATGACGTTGAAACTTGGCGCAGAAAGTTTTCAGACAGATAAAAAACATTGGGCGTTTTTTGGCAATAAAGAAGTGATGGATCGTCTTGAAGCTGCGATGAAGGAATCAAGAGATAATCCGGAATATAAACCGCCGGTATGGCACGGTCAAATTCGCGAACAGAATGATAATAAACTTCTTACAGAAGCACTTGCGGAAATGGGTGAGGATTCTGAAATCATTAATATCATGCAGGCATCAGCGGCAACGGCGATCGAAGTGGTTCGTCCTATGTTTTCAAAGATCGGAATTGAGGAAGGCGGCGGATCCGTCAATTCGGCTGGAGACGAGCAAGTAGGAGCGGATCAAGCAACGAATACCGCTTTTCGAAATGGCTTATTCAATCCTAAACGTGATCCTGCTTTGGAGCTTGAACTTGTAAATGCAGAAGCGAGCAATTTAAAGGTTCCTTCCGATAAACTTCCAGATGCCCTTATTAGCGCTTTTTTTTCTGAAGAAGAAGCTAGGGGATACGGAGGAAATCCAAACGCTAAATATTCCGTGATTTTTGATCCTTTGGATGGTTCCAGCAAAGTCGATACCAACGGAGGCGTTTCTACCATTGGAGGAATTTGGAAATCTAAAAGAGCAACGCCGCCATCGGCGGACCTTCCTAAAAGTGATGACCCTGTATTTGTCAATTATCTTCAAGGGCGTACGGGGCGCGAAGGTCTTCACGGGTCATTCTTTTTTCTTTACGGCCCCCAAACACTTCTCTATTACACGTCTGAAAAAACCAAAAAAGTTCATGTCTTTCGTCTTGATCCTCTCAAGAAAGAATTTAGAAGAATTGGAGTTCTTGGTGAAGCTCCGAAAGGCCCTCCAAAAGTGGGACTTCGTTTGGCGATAGGCGGTGAAAGGCCGGATATGGTGCCGGAAGGTCTTTCAGACTCGCTCACAACATTTGAGAAAAAACACAATGGCCGTGCTGCTTACGCAGGATCTCTCAATGCTGATGGGGTTGGTATCTTCAATGGCAATGATCCGCTGGCTGATGGCGGGGGGTACATATATCCGGGTACTAAGCGACGTCCCGAAGGCCGTTTGCGGCTTGATTCTGAGGAAGCTCCCCTTGCGCTGATCATGGAAAAAATAGGAGGTCGTGCCTCTAACGGAAGACAAAACATACTTGATATTCCTATTCAAAAACTTCATCAGCACGAACCTTTGTTTATCGGGACAGAATGGTTTGTCGATCAAATCGATGCTATCCATGCTCGTTCTGAAACGCGAACTAAAAAACAAGTTGAAGCGATTGATGTCGTCGATCTCGAAACTCGCGGCAAGGCCTTAATCGATTTCTTAAAAACCCACTTGTCGGGAAGAAACAATAACGCTCATCCCTTTACTTTTGAAGATTTGCAAAAACTTCGTGAGTGGTACGCCTCGCCCACGGTCCCGGAAGAAGAAAGAGCAGCATTTAATCATCACATTACCAGCATTCTTTTTGGGGGGAGATCGCTTATTGTTCCGGCGTCGAACGAGGCTTCTGCGGAAGGACATAAAATTCACGTGATCGGCGGGCCTAGTTTATTGGATTTGGATATTCGCTTTGAAGACGAGGGTGAGGGAAACCCATTGCGCTTAGTTTACGCCCAAGCGCGCCGGGGAGGGGCCGCTAAACTTACAGCCCCTTTTGGGGTCGAATCGCGTTTTTTTGGTCTTACCGGAGCCAAGAGTACTTTGGAATCAAGACTTCTGCGAGAACTTAGCGCAAGGGGTGTCAAGGGGCAGGGAAAGACGATTCATATTCCCGGAGTTTCGCGCACCAATATTTTCTTTTCCGATAAAGACGGAAAACATACGATTGATTTAAAACTCCGGCCTCCCGTTCTTGACCGTGAAACCGCCGCGCGTCTCTTAAAAGAAATCGATGAAAATTTTCCCCCAA
>JACPXK010000060.1 GCA_016196565.1 Candidatus Omnitrophota bacterium
GATTTCGGGCCGGAAACGGAAAAGCCCGGAGGCGGTTCAGGAGGAGTCATTGGGACGGAGGATGCGTCGAGACTCTGGCTCTATGGAGTGGGGGGAGTCCTCGTCGCGGCGGCGATCGGCGTGGCGGTCATGCGCGCTCGGCGCCGGCAGGCGGCCGCATCTGCCAAGCGGCGCGGGAAGAAACGTTAAGCGATTGAGAGCACGGTACGACTTGGGCGCTTTTACTGCTGGGATCAGGCTCCCTCGGTGAAGCGTCTTTTTTTTGCGAGCACCTTAAAAAAATAAATGAGAAGGCGCTCCATGTCCGCAGGGAAGACCTTATCGATAAAATCCTCTTTTTCCGCCTGAGAAACCGTAAGATTAGAAGCAAGACTTGTGATTTCCGGATGGCGTTTTAAAAGCTCTACCGCCTGGGAAAAATCCTTTTCCACTTTGTCCAAAACCTCGCGTTCTTCCGCCAGATTAAAAAGCGCTCTGGCGTAGCGGCGCGCGGCAGCAATGTCCGTCCTCATGTTTTTTCAAGCTCCTCGATCAAGCCCATGATTTTTTCCTGCTGCTTGGCTTCCGTCAGCTTCTCGCGAAGCACTTTTTCGCTTACCGACACAGCCAGGTCGGCGATTTCACGCCTCAGCGTGATGCGCGCCTTCGCGGTTTCAATGGCCAAATTGTCTTTGGCCTTTTCGAAGGAAGCCTGCGACTCGGCGCGTGCTTTTTCCTGAATTTCCTTGGCGATTTTGCGTCCTTCTTCCACGGACTCCAGCATTTTGGCACGGGCTTCATCCTCGATTTTTTGAATCGAGGCCGCGTACTGCGCTTTCAAGGCTTCGATTTCCTTACGGGCGTGTTCGATTTTGTCGAACTCGCTTTTGATTTTCTGGCGGCGTGCTTCCAAAGACCCCAGAATAGGTTTCCAGGCAAGAAGCTTCAAAGTCCAGAAGACGATGATGAACGCAATCATCTGGACTAAAACCTCAGCTGGAATGATGTTGGCTTTAAAGAATTCCATTTTAATTTTCCCCTGTCATTCCCGCACGTTTTAGGCGGGAATCTTTGTTTCTAGATCCCCGATAAATGCATTCGGGGATGACGCGTTGCGTCAAATTTTTCCCATCAAAGAAAAACCGAAAACGAGCGCGTAAAGCGTCAAAGCTTCGATGAGCGCGCAGCCGGCCATCATGTTGACGAGGATTTTTGTCGAGGCTTCGGGCTGACGGGCGGTGGCATCCATGGCGGCGGCAACAGCACGGCCGAGTCCGAACGCGGACGCGAGCGCAGTGACGGCCAATCCGAACGGTAATGAAAAAGCTAAAATTTGACTTGCTGTCATGATTTGAATTCTCCTTTTGTGGTTTTGTTAGTGTTAGTGTGCGTGTTCTTCATGATGATGTTCGTGAGGCAATATCAAAGAAATGTATACCGTTGAAAGCAGCATGAAGACAAAGGCCTGCACCACGCTGAACGCGATGGCCAGAATATTAGCAAATAATTGAAAGAAAAAGGGAAGTCCTTTGAAAAGCACATTGAGCTCGGCGAATTTAAAAAGAAGCCGGTCTTCGGAAGAAACGTTGGCAAAAAGACGAAGCGACAAGCTGAGAGGCACGGCCATAAATTCGACCGTCATATTAATGACAAGCATAAGAGGAATGAGGACAATCCCGAATACATTCGAAGGATTTCCCGCCATGTGTTTGATGTAAGGGAAAAACCCCTGTTTGCTGATTCCTATATATTGAACATAAACCATGGTGATGAGTGCCACGGCGGTGGGGATGCTCCAGCCCGAAGTCGGGGATTTCATAAAAGGAATCAGCCCGCTCCAATTCATGATCAATATATAAAGAAAGAGAGTGCCGAGAAAAGGAACATGTTCTTTTCCCCGCTCGCCAAGAATTCCTGTGACAAAACCTTCAATGCCTTCGACCACAGCTTCGCTGAAATTACGGACCCCTTCGGGAATGAGATGGCTTTTTTTGGCGGCAATGAGGGCCACGGAAACAACCAGTGAAGCGGCGAGAGCAGAAAAAATAATATTTTCCCACTGGTGGAGAAAATGCGCCCATGGGGCATCGGGAAAATGCTGAGTCAAAAGGGTAATGAAATTGGGAAGTTCGTGCGCTTCGTGGGCCGCGGCTTCGTGTGCGTGGCTTACAACTTCTTCGTGCATTCCTTATGAATCCTATTTTGAATCTTGTTTCTGACTCTGGTTCAACTTTTGAATCAACCGGAAGGATTGTATACCGGAGCCCAGGAGGCCCAACCCAATCGCAATGGGAATAATGGCCGAAGGCAACCCCTGTTTATTGACTAAATACCAGCCTATTAAATATCCGGCCACGGGACCGCTTAAGAGAATCATCGGCAGTGTTAATGCGAGTCCCAGCATCCACATTAAACGGTAAGAATTATCTTTTTGGTCGGTCAACGCTTCCCCTGATGGTTTAAAACGCCAAACCTAATTAAGATAAGGTGTTACGAGAAATGTGAAGACGGTTATTATCGTGAAAGAAGCGAAGTCTGTCAAATAGAATTCTTTATCACTAACCCCTTTCAGGCTCATAAGTTATAATCCCTTCTTTCTTTTTGCGGTTAATTGATATAACCCCTTTTACCAGGCATACTTATATACAATGGGCTCGGTGTGTGATTCCGGGCTAAAAAATTACTTTTGACCAAGGAGAAAAATGCGGGTCCTTACTTGTGCGTTTAAAAAAGTCATAGCGGTCTTCGTCGCAGTGTCCATGTTTTTCCATGGGTACACCGCGTATGCGATTGCCGAAGAATCGCCCGCGGCTGCTATCAATTCAAGTACCAAACCGATTCCCATTCTTGATTTCCGCCTGCCCGCTGAGATTGGAGATATCAAAGAGAAATTCGAAGGCCGTGACGGCCGTATGGTTTTCATTATTCAAGACGCTCATGCTGTTCCCAATGCTCAGCGCAATATTCAAAAAATCATCGACTATGTGCAAACCAAGTATGGAGTGAATATGGTCGTGCTGGAGGGA
>JACPXK010000058.1 GCA_016196565.1 Candidatus Omnitrophota bacterium
ACACTTTTTTACAGATTATCAGCGTTACGGTTTTCGAAAAAATGCCCATTTATCAAGCCTTACACGACGATCCACAACCATTGTCAGAAATTCAAAATCACAACCAACTGTCGTTATTCGACTTATAACGGGACAGTAGTGGGGTGATTTATTTACTTACAAAACTTACGTGACTCAAGTGACGGACGGTGATACTTTTGACGCTGTGATAGATCTTGGCTTTGGATTCACGACCCTGCAAAAGCTCCGCCTTCGCGGTCTCGACGCCCCGGAGATTGAAAGTGCCGAAGGAAAGGAAGCTAAACAATTTCTGGAAAAGATTATTCTCTCATCCCCGCTTCTCATCAAAACCGTGAAGTCCGACAAATACGATCGGTACCTCGCCGACGTTTGGGCGGGAGAAACCTACCTGAATCAGGAACTCATCGACAAAGGTCTAGCGATTCCGGTTCGGGACTGAACGAGCAGTATTCTCTATAGTATTCTTCTAATTGACAAGTTGGCAATTCGATGCCAGGATGTCAATCCTATGGCAAGAGCCCGCAAGTCACTTATCCTTAAGAAACCTTCCAAATCTTCTCGACGTTCGTCTAAAGTATTGACTCAGACCCAGGGAAAGCTAAAGCAAGCCGTTAAAAAATTTACCACCGCTGAAAAAGCGCTTAAAGAGCAGGAGGATGTTCTCTTCACCGTGATTGAACACGCGCCTACCGGCATGGTGATGGCGGACGCCGGCGGCAAAATCGTGCTGGTCAATCTGGAAATCGAAAGACTTTTTGGGTACAAACGGGATGAGCTTTTGGGCCGGAAAATCGAAATCTTGATTCCCGAATCCCTGCGTAAAAGGCATGTAGAGCATCGTGAAAACTTCTCAAAAGAGCCTTCTCCGAGGCTTATGGGAGCCGGACGGGACCTGGCCGGCCGCCGCAAAGATGGCACGGAATTTCCCATTGAAGTCGGACTTAACCCTCTAACAACTCCTCAAGGACTTTTTGTTCTGGCGGCCATCATGGATATTTCTACCCGTAAAGAACTCGAAAAAAGAGCGATTACCTCCGAGCATCTCGCCGCGGTCGGGAAACTTTCCTCTCATGTGGCCCATGAAATCCGCAACCCGCTCAGTTCCATCAGCCTCAATCTGGATTTGCTCCACGACGAGTTTCAAGCCCTGACAAGCGAAGAAAATAAAGAAAGATTGAAAGAGGTGGAAGTGCTGCTGGACGCCGTCAAAAAAGAAATCGAACGTCTCAGCGATTTGGCCAGCGGCTATCTGAAATTCTCCAGAATGTCCAAACATCAAAAAGAAAAAACGGATTTGGAAGAGTTTTTTTCAAAAATTGTTTATTTGCTCGAAGCGGAATCGGCGCAGAAAGGAATCCAGATACAATTTCCCAGAAAGAAGATGATCGTGTCTCTGGATCCCCGGCAAATGCAGCAGGTCTTCTTAAATCTGATTCGAAATTCCATGGAAGCTATGCCCAAGGGAGGCAGAATTGGGATCAGCATTGATCAGGATGAAGAAAAAACTTTAATCAGCATCCGGGACGAAGGGACGGGAATGGATGAAGAAACGCAGAAGAAACTATTTGATCCCTTTTATACCACCAAGGAAAAAGGCACGGGACTCGGCCTTTCCCTTGTCCGGCAAATTATCTTGGAACATCAAGGAGACATCCGGTTCCAAAGCAGCCCCGGCCAAGGGACCGCATTTTTTATCGAGCTCCCGTTGACGGCGAGTCCCTCCGGGCCTACGGCCCTTAGGGGCGGAGGCCAGGAACAATCGGCTCATGCTTGAAATCATTAAAATTTTAATCGCGGATGACAATCAATCAGAGCTCGAGGCCCTTTCCAAAATTCTTTCCCGTGCCGGTTATCAAGTTTTCGAAACTAAAAACGGCCAGGAAGCCCTTGAGCTTTTAAAAAAGCAAGCGGTCGACCTTTTAATTACCGATTTACAAATGCCCGGCTTAAGCGGGCAGGATCTTTTAAAGCTGGCCAAGACACTAAAACCGGATATTGAAATCATTGTGATCACGGGCCATGGCAGCGTGGAGCAGGCGGTTGACGCGATCAAAGCAGGCGCTTATGATTTCATCGAAAAACCCATAAGAAAAGTGGGTATTTTGAAAGCCGTCGACAAAGCCCTCGAGAAGCAAAAACTCACTCGTGAGAATATAAAACTTTCCCGTTTGCTCGAGGAATATCAATCGAGTGATTCGCTCATCGGGAAAAGTCCGAATTTTAATCAGGCTGTGGGGCTGGCCGGTCAAGTGGCGGCAAGCGAAGCCACCGTCCTTATTCAAGGGGAGAGCGGCACGGGCAAGGAGCTTTTCGCCAATCTTATTCAACGCAAAAGTCCGCGCCGTGAAGGGCCTTTTATCAAATTAAATTGTGCGGCCATTCCCGAAACCCTGCTTGAAGCCGAACTTTTCGGCCATGAGAAAGGTGCTTTCACCGGGGCTCTGGCAATGCGCCAAGGCCGTTTTGAATTGGCGCATACCGGCACTTTATTCCTGGATGAAGTAGGCGATATGAGCCCCGCGCTTCAGGCCAAATTTTTAAGGGTGCTTGAAGGCGGAGAATTCGAGCGGGTCGGCGGAGCAAAAACTTTGAAAGTCGATGTCAGAATCATCGCTGCCACCAACGCGAATTTGGAGGCCAAGGTTAAAGAAAAGACATTTCGTGAGGATCTCTATTACCGTTTGAATGTAGTCCGTATCATCATCCCGCCCTTACGGGAAAGGCGCAGTGATACCGGACTTTTATCCGCTTACTTTTTGCAAAAATACAATCAAAAAAATAAGAAGGCGATTAAAGGGTTTAAACCCGAGACCTTGGCCATTCTGGAAAATTTTCTCTGGCCCGGCAATGTCCGTGAGTTGGAAAATGTCGTCGAACGGGCTGTCGTTTTATGCAAAGGAGAAGAAGTCGCGCCGGGCGATCTCCCCCCGGAAATTGCTCAGTCTTCCCAGAAAAGCGGTTTTGTGACATTTGCTATCGGAACCCCTCTTGCCGAGATTGAAGAAAAGATGATTGAAGAGGCGTTAAAGTACGCGGGCGGCGATAAAGATCAGGCCGCCAAACTGCTCGGCACTTCCTCCCGGACCATTTACCGTAAAATCCAGCCTTGACGATTTGTCACTGATTTCCACTCTGATTGAGTTTCTTTTGCCAACTTGGCAGAAACTTGTTTTTTTCTCTTTCCCAACCCCCGATTCCAAATAAATCTTTAATTGCTTTTAACTCCTTTGGGGCAATCAGCTTAAGCCAATGCCTTTCTTTTATTGAAAAGAGCTTGGCACGCTTCTTCCATTAAAGGGAATATGAAATGGAAAATCAATTTAAAGCCAAACCCTGAACACAAACGCAAAGGAGCCCCCGCCATGCGATCGATTAAAAAAATCTTGGCTTCTCACCCTGTGAAAACGACGTCCCTGCTTTATATCGGCGAAGCCTTAAGGCAAGAACGTTTTGAACAATGCCCGGAGATGATACAAATCGCCCGGGAATTTGGAGCGAGCGAGAAAGAAATCGAGAGCCTTGTCGGAAGCTATGTGCGTCACGACCGGAGTGATTTTTCTTTAGGGCCTCAATGGCTATTTTCTCTTTTGAATGTTTGAAACGACAAAATAGGAGCATGAATGAACCAGCGTAAGACGATTTTACTTGTTGAAGATGATGAAGCCTTCCGCACTTCGATGCGAAAGGTCTTGGAACGCGAAAATTACCGCATTCTTGAGGCGGCGAGCGGAGAAGAAGGCCGCGTCATTTCCCAAGATCAAGAGATCGATTTAATTATCCTTGATTTCTATTTAGGCGACATGACCGGCGCTGATTTTCTTGATGGTTTGCCCGACGCCCCTCCCGTGATGGTATTAAGTGCTAATGTCGGCACGGAAATCGATAAAAAAGTCCGGGAGCGCGGCGCCAAGATCACGTTGACGAAACCCATAAAAAGAGAACATTTATTGCTGGCGGTCAAAAGTTGCATGGGCTTGGATTTGGATGATGAAGGAGGCAGTGATGGAAATTGAACTCAAAAAAATCCACATGTTTCAAGACTTTTCAAAGGAAGAATTGGATCAAGTCAAAAAAAGTTTGCGCGAAAAATCGTTTGAAAAAGGAGAAATCCTTAATCATGAAGGACAGGCCTGTGATCGTGTCTTTTTTGTCCAGCAGGGGAAGGTGAAGCTTTGCCGGACCGCGTCGAGCGGCCATCAGCAAACCCTCGAAGTCCTCAATCCTTGTGATACCTGCGCCTGTAATCCCGGTTCCCCGGATTGGAAATGTCCCATGATGGTACAAGCCGAAACGGCCTGCAAGGTTTGGTATCTCTCTCGTGCGGATTATGCGCAGTTGGTTGAGAGAAATTCGAGGTTTTCTCATTCCCTGAACCGCTTATTCGCGGAACGGCTGGTCCGGTTTGGTTCCTTGATCGAACAAATGTCCTTGAACGATGTCCGCAAGCGTCTGGTCAAATTTCTTCTCGACATGCTGGCTAAGAACAAATCCACGGCGACAAAAGGGGTGCTTTTTGTGCCTTTTACGCGTCAGGACCTTGCTGAAAGAATAGGGGCGGCCCGCGAAACCGTCGCGAGGCATATTTCCGATCTGAGAAAGAAAAAAATCATTGATGTCAAACCTTATCAAATCGTTATCCGCGATCAAAAGGCTTTGGAAAAGCTGCTCCAGTGACGCAGGTCACAGATGTTTTATTCCCATTCCTTTATTCTTTAGATAGATCGGATTAAAAAGGAGGGATTGACCTTGAAAAACGTGACAAGCTTTTTTGACGGGGAAGAAAAAGAAATGCTTCGCCAGGTCGAAGGGCTTCACAAAACCCTTACCTATCTCAAATATGAAGGTAAAGCGATACGGGGTAAAAACTTAAAGGCCGCGCAAACATCGCTGCAGGCCCTTGTCAAAAATCTCCAAAGACACCGCGCGCTGCAGGAAAAAATCATTTTTCCGTTCCTTTTGATTCATATCCCCAAACATGAGGCCGTTATCCGGTTTCTGCGCTCCGACCATCAG
The DNA here is from genome assembly GCA_016196565.1 of Candidatus Omnitrophota bacterium. Next base: position 5,035 of record JACPXK010000058.1, read on the forward strand.
GATATTAAGAGGAATAAAAAAAGGCTGGGACTTTTGCTGGGTAAGCTTTCGAAAAGGCCGGCTGAAGTGAACGGAGAACTTCATGATCTCGGGGTTTATTTGATCTGCCTTTTACGGCATCACCTGGAACTGGAAAAAGAAAACATTCACCGGGCCATTAAAAAAGAACTCCGTAAAGATGAAAAACGGGAAGTGGGAGAAAAAATAGCCAAATGGCTTAAAAGCCATAAGGGGCCAGAATATTGACACGAGTGACATAAATCACAGCTTCGCGAGCTTTTTGCGGGTATTCTAAAGATGGGAAAGGAGAGTGGTGGTTATGAAAATGATGACTTATCTTTTCATCTTCCTCACGGGATTTGCCCTAAGCGCTTATCCCGAGTTATCCCGGAAAACGACGGCAGATATGTATTGGGAAAGTTACATGACTCATATGCGAAGACAAACCAGTGCCGCGGAAATACGCGCGGACAGTTACAGGGAAATGTATGAGGTATGTGATAAGCATCACGAGTGCACGAATGTTACTGCCGGCGAAGAGAGTAAACCGGAAGAAATCGACAAAGGTAATCGTCGGACTGAGACCGAGTCGATGAGGCCGGTTATCTATAGTCCGGTATGGCTGTAGAAAAGTTTTAAAAAATAAGAAAGACAAAAAGGAGGATACTCAAATGGAACTTTCCACGAGACTTACCCAATTTCTCAAAAAGAATAAGGTGCATTATGAAGTGCAAGTGCATCCCCAGACCTTCACCGCATCGCAAACAGCCGAGGCCGAGCACATTCCCGGTAAAAAGCTCGCAAAGGTGGTGATGGTAAAAGTCCGGGGCAAAGATGCGATGGTGGTTCTTCCGTCAACCCGCATGATTGATCTCTTTAAACTAAGCACGGCGTTGGGAACTCAGGATGTAAAGATTGAAGACGAAAAAGAGTTTAAGGATTTGTTTCCGGATTGTGAGCCCGGTGCCATGCCTCCGTTTGGGAAGATCTATGAAATTCCGTGTTATGCGGATGAAAGCCTGCAGGAAGAACGGGAGCTTTATTTCAATGCGGGCAATCATTTGGAAACAATAAAAATTGACACACCGGATTTTTTTAGAGCCTCCAAAGCGATCAAGGGTGATTTTTCCGTTGCAGGGAAAAAGACGGCCCGATAAAAAGAAAGGAAAATTTTATGGAAAATAAAAAATCAAAATTTTGTCCCGCGATGTGGTTTTCAGGTTTTTTTGGTTTGGGTGCGGTAATGCACTTGATACGGCTCCTCGGCGGCTTCAGCGTCGTGATTGCCGGGCGGGAGATTCCTCTTGGACTGAGCGGTGTGGCAGTGCTTGTTTTTGGAATTCTCTCGGTTGGATTATTGCTGATAAGCCTGAAAAAGCCGTGCGAAATGAAGAAAGATTCAGGGTCCGCTTGTTGTAAATAGCGGCCCTATTGTAGTGTTTCCCCCTACAAATTCCTCAGGTGTTTTCCCCATAAAAAATCAGGTTATACCCTGATAGAGATTCTCTGATCGTTGGCCTAAGATTCAGAGCGTTATCCTAGAAAAAATAAACTAAGGAGACCTCAATGAAAGAATCCTCAGGCGTAATCGTTCCCTCTCTTACTGCTCCAAAAGAAGAAAATAATGGATTCAAAAAACAGTCCGGAAAAATTTCCCGCAAAGAAATAACACCTTCAACTTCAACGGATAATGGACAGTCCCCAGGCATGCAAGCACAACTAAGAGAACTTCTTCAAGTTGTGAAAGCTGCGCGCAAAGGGGATTTTAAAGTTCGTTTTAATCCTAAAGACGGCCTTGTCGGAGAAATCGGCGAAGCGCTGAACGATATTCTCGAACTTAATGAAAATATGAGCAGTGAATTCGCGCGCGTTGCAAGCATCGTCGGAGAAGAAGGAAAAATTACGGAACGCGCCTCCATCGGCCCGGTGAAAGGGGCGTGGGCCATCAGCATGGAATCGGTCAATTCCCTTATCGTTAATCTCGGCCAGCCCATTCGCGAATTTGCCCGTGTGATCACATCCGTGGCGCAAGGCGATTTGTCACAAAACATGGCCCTTGAAATCGAAGGCCGTCCTCTCAAAGGAGAACTTTTACGCATCGGAACCACCGTGAATGCCATGGTGAATCAGCTCAATTCCTTCGCGGCTGAAGTGACTCGTGTGGCCAAGGAAGTAGGAACAGAAGGAAAACTCGGTGGACAAGCCGACGTGAAAGGTGTGTCGGGAACCTGGAAAGACTTAACCGATAACGTGAACGTTTTGGCCGGTAATTTGACCAACCAAGTGCGTAACATCGCCAAGGTGACGACGGCTGTGGCCAAAGGCGACCTTTCTCAAAAGATCACGGTGGATGCCAAAGGGGAAATTTTCGAACTTAAAAACACCATCAATATCATGGTGGATCAATTAAATTCCTTTGCGGCCGAAGTGACTCGCGTGGCCAAGGAAGTGGGAACCGAAGGAAAACTCGGCGGACAAGCCGAAGTGAAAGGTGTGTCGGGGACCTGGAAAGACTTGACCGATAACGTGAACGTTTTGGCC
>JACPXK010000059.1 GCA_016196565.1 Candidatus Omnitrophota bacterium
CGATCAAGACTTCGTTCAAGGTAGGAACGACGGTCTAACGTTCTTCCAATCTTCCCAGTAATCTGAGAAGGCCGTCAAGAATCGTCAAAGGATGCGGCGGGCATCCGGGGATATAGAGATCCACGGGAATCAACCCGTCAACGCCGTTATTGACTTCCGGACTACCACTGAAAGGGCCGCCGCTAATCGTGCAAGCCCCCACCGCAATCACAATCTTGGGCTCCGGGACTGCTTCATAAGTTTTCTTCAGCGCAAGCTCCATATTTTTCGTCACAGGCCCGGTAATCACGAGGCCGTCCGCATGGCGCGGCGAAGCGACAAATTGAATCCCGAATCTCGACAAATCAAATACCACATTTCCAAGCGCTTGTATTTCCGAGTCGCAGCCATTGCAGCTCCCGGCGCAGACCTCCCTCAATTTAAGAGAACGCCCGAATAATTGTTTCATTTTTTGTTCAAGCGAAGAAGCCAGTTTAAATTCATTTTCTTTGAGAAAAAGGTCTTCGCGCTTGGAGACAGCCATTCGATAATCGGTTGAATAGTCGAACATTCCGGGAGGCAGGGCTTGTTTCATCTCTTCATTGAATAACAACTTTCCCGCGTCAATCGTGAGTTCATTCTGAAAAGACAGCGCATCCGTTGGATCTTTTACTTTTTGGATAGTGTCTTCACTTAGCGGGATTTCCTGCGGATTTTTAAGAACCGGCCTTCCGCGGAACCGTTCCGGAAAAACAGGTTTCTCTTGGGGATAGCCGCATGTCCTATATCCTTGCTTAATTTTATTTTTCAGAATTTGCCACATAAAATCCTATTGAATGCGTTATAAATCATGACCGGCGTAGGACAAATTAAAACTTTTATTGCAAAGCGGAAAATCGGATATCGGTTCTCCCCGCACCGCCAGGGTCAAAGCCGTCCAATTATTGAAGGACGGATCTTTGATTTTATAATGCGCGATTTTGGAATCAAGGCCCGTCATGGCCACATGGACAATTTCGCCCCTCCAGCCTTCCACCATGGAAAGCGCCATGTGCCGGTCTTTCAGAGGCCCCAATGTTTTCAAGAGTTCTCCTTTCGGCAATTGATTGAAGAGTTCCAGCAAAAAATCAATCGATCTTTGAGATTCAAGCCAGCGAATCATGGCCCGGGAATAAACGTCTCCCGCGTTTGTTAAAGACACCGGAATCTGATGAAAACGGTAAATTCCATAGGCGTAATCCATTCTTACATCATGAGCACAACCGGCCGCGCGGGCCACGGGGCCGACAAATCCTAACTCTTTCACCATGTCTTCGGAAACAATTCCCACATTCTCCAGCCTGGAAATCACCGAGGGCTCCGCAAAAAACAGATTCGAGATTTCTCCGATTTCTTTTTTGGCTTTGATTAATCGCCCGCGAAAATCATCCTTCATTTTTGCATCCAAGTCGAAGAGCACTCCTCCGGGCCGGCAAAAACTTCTTCCGTACCGGTTCCCGGTAAAGTCCATCAATAAATTCAGAAATTCCCCTCGCAACCTTCCGAAATAGGCCGATGCCGGCAGAAAACCGATGTCCGCACTCAAAGCGGCCAAATCGCCGGCATGATTGGACAATCTCTCAAGCTCAAGCGCCATGGCCCGCAGCGCCTCAGCACGCGGAGAGATATGACAAGACGCCAAGGATTCCACTGCACTGCAATACGCGATGGCGTGGCCGATCACCGTATCCCCGGCAATCGATTCCGCCAGTAAAATCCTTCTTTCCGGCGATACTTCGCGCATCATTTTCTCAATGCCGCGATATTGATAACCTAACTGTATTTCAAGATTTAAAATTTCCTCCCCATGACATTGAAACCGGAAATGACCCGGCTCAATGATTCCGGCATGAACCGGGCCGACAGCCACCTCATGAATTTCTTCCCCCTTACTTTGGAAAAAATCGAAATTCCCATTTTGATGAAGCCGAAGCGGCTTAAGCCAGGGATGCCCTTCCGGTTTGAGAGAATACTGCTCGGCAATTTCCCGCTCAAATCCATGGGCTTGAGGTAATTCCGGCGTCAGGGACCCGAAAAAAGATGACTTTTTGACAACCCTGAAAGAAATGGGATTGAGCTTGGATTGTTCATCCAGGCCCAGCAAAGCAAAAACACGCACGTCACCGGTTTCTTCAAGAAATCCAAAAAAGTTAACCAGCCTTGCTCCATTCCGGCATTCTTCCAAAATACGTTTTCTAAAAACTTCTTCCTCCAGCAATGGAACGCGGTCCCATTCCCAGCTTTGATTATTTCTCACCGTTAATTTTCTGGCCGGCATAAACTCTAACCCCCAAGAAGAACGCTGGATTTGGCAAGCGCCTGATTCAAGAATGACGGCACATAAAGTCCGAGGAGCATCGCTATCCCCGCTAAAAAGAAAGGAGGAATTGTTGTAAGCCACGATTCTTTTTGAGATGGAGTGACTCCTGCGTCTTCGGGAAGCCCTCGGGCCATTTTCAAAATAACGGAGGTTATCGCAATAAAAACAATCGACAAAAACAAAAGGTAAAAAAAAGCGAGCCAATAATGATGAGCTTTTAGGGCGGCGCTTAAAATCATAAGTTCGCTAAAAAAAGTTCCGAAAGGAGGAATTGCCGTCACCGCTAGAAAAGCCGCGATTAAAAGCCCTCCGGTAAAGGGAAAAGCCTTCAACACCCCGTGAATATCGCTGATGCGTTTACTGCCATATCTTTGATAAAGATTCCCCGAAACCAGAAAAATGAGCCCCTTGGAAAAGGAGTTATTCACGGCGTGAAAAATGCTTCCGTAAAATCCAAGTCCGCCGAGGCCAAGGCCTAAAACCAGAATTCCCATATGCTCAATGCTGGAATAAGCGAGTAAACGGTTAAAATCGATTTGCCCCAGCATGAGAAAAGAGGCCAAGGCAATGGATAATATGCCGAAGGCGAGTAAAACCGGTTTTAAAAATTCCATTTGATGGGCCTCATGACATATTTGAGTGATTCTGAGGAATGCTAAAAAAGCGCAATTCGTCAAACCGCCGGAAAGAAGGGCCCCCACGGGTCCCGGGGCTTCGCCGTAGGCATCGGGTTTCCAGCTATGCATCGGCACGAGCCCCATCTTGGTGCCGTAACCGACGATAAGAAAAATCACGCCCAATTTCAACCAGGGAATGGACAGTAAAGACGCCTGGCTCAGGACACTACCCAAGACCAGACTTTTGATTTCAAGCGCGGAAATGGCCAGAAAAAAAGTTCCTAAAAGCGCGAGCGCGATGCCGACGGAACCGATCAAAAGATATTTCCACGTCGCTTCAAGCGCTTGCGGGCGGCGGTGAAAATTGATTAAAGGCGCGCTCATGAGTGTCGTCGCTTCGATGGCCACCCAAAAAAGCCCGAGATGCTGGCTTAAAGTCACGAGCGTCACCGAGAAAAGAAGGAGCGCAACACATCCGGTAAAAACACGATTGGAACGTCCTTTTTCGTTTTCGAAATAGCCCGGCAAATAGATGGAAACCGCGAAAAACAGCACGCTAAGGATAGAAAGGATAATCATGCCGAATGAATCCAAGGCAAGAAAACCATGCAAGACGCTCCGAGGAGGTTTTAACCAAAAAATAATCACGCCTAACAAATGAATCAGCGAAACAAAAAAAAGGAGGACATTTCTCGGTCCGTTTTTAGGCAGGACAAACATCAAAGCGCCGGCAAATAAAGGTAAGCCCAAGACAAAGAAAATCATTCCCTCATCCCTTCAGCGTCGTAAGCTGCGATGTATCGGTGTGATCAAATTCATTCTGAATATGATTAATGACAATGCCCATAATAAAAACGCCGACAAAAATATCTAAGAAAATCCCCAGCTCTACCAGAAGCGGAGTTGTTTCGATCAGCAAAAGGGCAAAAAGGAATATGCCGTTTTCCATCACCATATAACCTACCACTTGGGTGATGGCCCTTGTCCGGCTGACTAGAAGTAAAAATCCTATAAAAAAGGTGGAAAAAGCCGAAGGGATTAATAAGTCTGAAAATGTTTTTTGCGGCAAAACAATTTTTGACGCCAAAAAAAACGAAAGGCCGACCAGACAACCTCCGAGCAAAAGACTTTTACTCACCCCTAAAACGGCGGGAATATCCCGGCGAATAGACACATGCCGGACTGCCCAAAGAAGCATGGAAGGAATAAAAATCACTTTCAGCAAAAGCGTTACCAAGGCAATGATAACCTCATGAATGGTGTAATCCCCGCCAAGCAAAAACGGGATGACGGCTAAAATCAAAGATTGAAATGCGAAAAACATCACAATGGAATCAATGCGGTTAGCGCCCAAAAGGTAAATCGCCAGAATCACAATCCCCGCAAGCGCTATGTCCAGCCCAATAGGCATTAGACAATCCTCGATAAAGCGATGATCAGTCCCAATAACGCCAAAACAAAGGAAATCACAATAAAGGAAGCAATCCGGTTAAGCCGCAAACGTGCCACCACGGACTCCACAACTCCGATTAAAACCGCTAACCCCGTCATCCCGGCCAAGAAAACGGCCGCGTCCATCACCGGATGATGAAACTGAAACGGGATAAGGAGGGTGATAAGAAAACTCCCTAAAACGAAAAGTTTTAAAGCACCGCCGTACAAAATAAACGCGAAATCGGGACCGCTATGATCAAGCACCATGACCTCGTGAATCATGGTCAGTTCCAAATGAGTGGCGGGATCATCAATAGGAATGCGCGCGTTCTCGACAAGGAGGATCATGAAATAACTTGCCGCTACAAGGATTAAAGACGGCGCCACGGTACTCCATAAAGCCCAGGAACGCTCCCCGATCATTTGGGACAAAGAAAAACTTTTCGACAAAATAGCCAGCGCCGCAAGATTCATAAAGAAGGCAAGTTCCGACAAACACGAAAAAGCGGCCTCGCGGCTTGCTCCCATGCCTTCGAAGCTGGATCCCGTATCCATGGCCGCCAGCATGGTAAAAAATCTCGCTAAGCCGAAAAGATAGGCGAAAAGAATGACGTCGCCGCCAAATTGAATGGGCGCTTTTAAACTTCCGAGCGGGATTAAAAGCGATGAAACTAAAATGGCCGTAAGGGAGACTAAAGGGGAGATCCGGAAAATCCAGGTCGTCGTGAGGCTGTAAACACTCGCCTTCTGAATTTGTTTAGAAATATCATAATAGGGCTGCAAAAGCGGCGGGCCTTTTCGCCCGGCAAAGAAAGCCTTGGTTTTTGCGATCACCCCCAAAAGAAAAGGCGAAAACAAAACACAAGCGGCAAAACGCGCAAGCAGCGCAATAGCTCCTATCATTTCAGGCGCCCCATGGAAACTTCCAAAGAAGCAAAGCCACAAGGGCTAAGAGGATATAAAAAAGATATTGCGGGATATGCCCGCTCTGCAATTTTGACAGGATTTTAGAAAATCTCCTGAGGCCCCTCAAAACAGGACGAAAAACAAAATGCTCCGGCCCATCGATTACCTCCGAAGAAAGCCCCAGTTCTTTCGGAAAATAATCCCCCGGCCTTAGAGAATGAATTTTAAAACTTGTCACGGATTTAAAAAGGCGTAAGAGCGGCTCCGCGAAGGATGATGCCGTATATTGCATACGAGGCGACGCGGACACGTATCCGCACGCCCATGTTTCCGCGATCTTGGAGGGATATTTTTTAATCAGGAATGCCCTCGCTAAAATCAGTAAAGCCAAAATCAGCAAAAACAGATAAAAGACTGCGGTCATCGATAAGACAGGTTGAAGAACAGACTCGGTTTCGGCCGGCAAAGGTTTTATGGCCGTAATAAAATGGGCGCTTGCGAGTGCAAACGACACGATTGCTTTTGGAAACAGTCCTATCCAAATGCAAATCGCGGCTAAAAACATCATAGGGCCCCGCATCATCCATGAATTTTCTTGATAAACAATACCCTGATGCGATCTGTTCTTCCCTAAAAAAATAACGCTAAAAGCCTTGGCAAAACAAGCCGCCGCCAATCCTCCGATCAAGGCCAAAGAAAGCATTGCCAAACCGGCCAAAATGATCCCGAATGGACTAAAATAAATCATGCCGTCAAAAAGAGCCCTGTAAACCAGCCATTCGCTGATAAATCCGTTAAAGAGCGGCAAGCCGCATATGGATAAAGAACCGATTAAAAACAAATGTCCCGTGAAGGGAAGGAATTTGAGAAGCCCTCCCATTTCATCGATTTCGCCGGTTCCGGTCGCGCGAATGACCGATCCCGCACTCAAGAAAAGCAGGCTCTTAAAAACCGCGTGATTGAACACATGCAAAAGTGCCCCGGCGTATCCAACCAGGGCGATGGATTCATGGTGATAGGCGCTTCCCAAAAGGCCGATTCCGATTCCCAGAGCGATAATTCCTATATTTTCGATGCTGTGATAAGCAAGTAATTTTTTTATTTCATGCTGGCCGAGCGCGTACAGGACGCCGAGAATCCCGGAGACGGCGCCGATGAAAAGCACGGCGGGACCGCTCCACTGGGGCATGTCCTTGAGGATGAAAATAATCCGCAGAAGACCGTAGATTCCCATTTTGATGACCAGCCCCGAGAAGACCGCGGAAACATGACTCGGTGCCGCGGGGTGCGCGTGAGGCAGCCAAATATGAAGAGGAAAAAATCCCGCTTTGACGCCAAAGCCTATGAGCCCTAATACGAAAAGAACTCCGGTCAGGACCGGAGGATAATGAGCCGCTGACATTTGATCGAAATTCATGGAACCGGCCGCATTCGCCATGAGAACAAACATCGCTAACAAACAAAATGTTCCCGAATGACTCGCGATAAGGTAAAGGTAACCGGCATCCCGCACGGATTTTTTTTCGTCATGAAACGTGATCAAAAAATAGGCGAAAATCACCATCAGTTCCCAGGCCGTCAAAAAGACAAGGACGTTTTGGGCGGTTACGATGAGAAAAAGAGATGCAATCAATAAAAGATAGAAAAAATAATGCGGGCCGAGATTCTTTTTTTCATTCCGTAGATAAGCGACCCCGTAAATTCCCGAAGCTAGCGAAACACAGGCAATGGTAATGAGAAAAAAGGCACTCAAAGGATCTAATCCAACACCGAACTCTCCAAATAGGGAAAATTTCATCCTGCCTTTTTCTGTTTTTTTGCGGTTTGGCGGCTGGCCTTGGTTTGCGAAATCAGGCGGGATTCAATCACGATCGTCTCCGCCAGAATTTGTTCCTTAGGCGCTTTGACTTGCAGGTATTTTTGAAATCCGGGGTCCTGCAAACAAAAGGAAAGACGCGACAGAAGCAAAAGATGCATCTTGATGGAGGGGCTAATCAAACCAAAGAGAATAGAAACGCTCTTGCGGTCAAAGGCCTTAAAGTTGACCGCCTCTTTTAAAAAGCACAACACTACAAAAGGTTCATCGATATTAAGAATCGCCGGGTTCCTCAAATGAGGCAGTGCGACGCCGTTACCGACCGCCGTCGATTCCATCGCTTCCCTGGCCAGAAACATTTCAAATAACGATTTCCGATCCACTTCCGCGGGAAGGGGCAAAAGCTCAACCACGTTCCTTAAAACCTCTTCCCTGGTTTTGCCGGGAACATCATAATAAATCCCTCCTGCTTTCATGGCATGGGCCAGAACTTCCGGCGTATTGGATTCGCGTTCCCCTAAAGCTAGAATATCGGCCGTTAATTTGATTTTATTTTGAAGCGCCCATTCCAGAAGCTCGATATAATTAAACCGGTACTGTTCGTTTACCTTCATGCAGGGCATTCGCTTTTTAGCAATCCAGCCGTAAATCGTTTTTTCTTCGACTTGAAAGATCCGAACAATATCGCGAACGGAAATCTGCATAAATCAAGGTTTTCCCTTTTGAATAAGTTCGCCGGCCCGATGCAAGGCGTCCTTCATATTCAAAAAGACGTTTTCTTCGCCGATCATATCATAGAGATTCGACTTTACCATTTCATTAAGAGGCTGCATATGAAGTCCCGTAATAATAAGCGGGATATGATTGCCTTTGCATCGGCGGTAAAAACTTTTTAACGCGTGGAGCCCCGTCGAATCGATAATGGGCACATCCCGGAGTCTTAGAATGCGCACCTTGGGTTTTTCATGGATGGTCCGGTCTACTTCGTCGAGCTGGCTTGCCGCTCCAAAAAATAGCGGGCCGTCCACCTCATAAACTTCGACTCCCTTCGGGACAATAAATTTGTTGATGGGCCGTTCTTCCGCGCTCTCCTCCTCTTCGATTTCTTTGGTGAACAGTTTGACGTTGGTCACATTCGCCATACGCTTCATAAAAAGAAAAGCGGACAACACAACCCCCAACTGAATCGCGACATTGAGATCGACGGCCACCGTTACGGAAAATGTTGTCAGAAGAACAATAATCCCCCCTCGTGAACCTCTTAAAAGTTCACGGAAGGAACGCCATTCGCTCATGTGATAAGCCACCACCACCAGGATACCGGCCAGACAGGCCAAGGGAACAAGTTTTATCCAAGGGCCGAAAAAAAGCATGACGGCAAGAACGGTCATCGCGTGAACGATACCGGCAATCGGCGTTTTTCCGCCATTTTTAATATTGGTGACCGTGCGCGCAATGGCGCCGGTGGCCGGCATTCCACCAAAAAGAGCAGAGGCAATATTGGCAACGCCCTGCCCGACCAACTCCATATTGGAACGGTGCTTTCCCCCAATCATTCCATCGGCAACTACGGCTGAGAGAAGTGACTCGATCGCCCCGAGAAGGGCAATGGTAAATGCCGGCTGAAAGAGGTTCTGAATGGTTTTAAAATCCAATTTGGGGATCTGCGGAACCGGCAGCGTATGGGGAAGCTCTCCGAAACGGCTTCCGATCGTTTCGACAGGCATATGGAAAATTGCCACCAAAACCGATGTGAGAATAAGCGCAACAAGCGATCCCGGAATCTTTTTAGAAATGCGGGGCCAAACCCCGATAATGATCATGGTCAAAAGCGCCAGGGACAAAGCGTGATAATTCATCGTATCGATATTTTCAAGGAACACATGCCATTTCTCAAAAAATTCAGCCGGGATTTTATCCACGTTTAATCCCAGAAAATCTTTGACCTGGGATGAAAAAATAACCACGGCGATTCCGCTTGTGAAACCGACCACGACGGTATGGGGAATAAATTTGATAATGGTGCCGAACCGCGCGAAGCCCATGATCATCAGGAGAATGCCGGCTAAAAATGTGGCAATGACCAGCCCGTCCACTCCATATTTATGCACAATCCCGTAAACAATAATCACAAAGGCCCCGGTGGGACCGCCGATTTGGACCCGGCTTCCGCCTAAAAGCGAAATAAGAAATCCGGCCACAATGGCCGTAAAAAGACCTTTTTCGGGAGAAACCCCCGAGGCAATCCCAAAAGCAATTGCCAAAGGAATCGCGACCACGCCGACGACAATTCCCGCGATCAAATCAGAAATAAATTGTTCTTTGGAGTAATCACTTAGCGTTGTGAATAATTTTGGATAGAGCATCTTGCCTCTCTTTGTACGATTTGGGAAAATTAAAAACAAAAATCCCCTTATTAGAGGAAAATGACCAACGACAAATTTTTGGATGAACCAATATGTGTCGCTCTGGAGATTCGCTGGCAGGGGCCTGTTTAAAGCAGGCGGCGAATAGGTGAGCGCTTGTTACTTCTTTTCTTCGGAATTTCCCTCGGAACCGTCTTTGAGGGACTTTTTAAACTCGCGTATTCCCTCTCCGAGCGCACGGCCGATTTCAGGGAGTTTCTTTGCTCCGAAAAGAAGTAGGACGACCATAAGAATAACGACAACTTCTAAGGGACCTGGCATACTCATAAAAACCTCCGAAACGAAAGATATCCTAGCATAAATTCCGGGAAACTCTAGTCCGAACTTTTATGCGTGAAATATCCGGAAAGGTTATGCCGAGACTTCAACGGACTTCTGATTGATCAATTGCTGGAGATAACGCAGAGATTGAATGACAAATCCCCTGGCTTCCGATCTTGCTCCGGGAATAATCTGCCAAATAAGAGGCTCAAGAAGGCGGGTTTGTTCTCCGGGATTATTTGTGATACCCCGCACCAAAGCAGCGGCCTTCAAAAGAGCAGGCACTAAGAAGGCAATCATCACTAAATCATTATCGTGGACTTGGCTGGAATCGGCCGTAAACCGGGCCCCTAAAGGAAGCCCGGCCATGAGGCCGCCCCAACGGGTTTCAGAGCGTCCTGAAAGTAAAGTGGCAACGCCGTAATTGTGGGATTCAATATAATGGTTTAATTCTTGGTCCGCAACGACCTGGATTAATTGTTTAAGTTGAGGGATAAGCAAGCGCCGGACTTTGTCCTTTTCGTTCCAATTTAAATTGCTTTTTTTATCCAGCATGGCCTGTTCAATTTTGCGGAATAAATCGCTCTCCTCTCCCGGAACGGCAATCAAGGGCTCTGTCACTTTGCGATTTTGCTGAAACTTTTGAAGGGCACTCAAAACAACATAAAGAGTATACGGGCTTTTCTCGATAAGCTTTGTCAACCAAACCGGATCAAGCAGCACACGGCCTTCTTCCGAAGACGTGGCATTCACCCAACTTTCAAATCCCGCCGCGGGACTCGCCCGGCCATCACCCAAGGCCTGAGCCATACGGCTTTCCAAAACAGGAGGAAGTATTCCCGCTTTCTCTGAATAAACCGGCCGCTGGAGAAGCTCGATCAAAATCTCCACTAACTTGGCCGCTTCAAGCTCTTCTTCAAGCCGCAGCGGAAGTACTTGTTGACGGGCGCCGTCAAATAAGGTTTTTATTTCCGGCGTAATCACCGGGCTTGTCAAATCCCTTGTTTCTGAACGCGCAGCTTTTTTTGAATCAACCGGCCTTTCCGGACGTGCTAACCTTTGGGGATGGTTATGCCAAAGCTGCATGAGATCAGGCAAGGGATATATTCCTTTATTGCTTGTCGCATTAAAATAATCGCCAATGCTTGGAGGGTCGTCTTGGCTCCCAGGCAAGCGCACCTGAAAATGTTTCACAAAAAAATGACGAATATCATCAGGAATGATTATTGTCTTCCACAGAAAAAAATTTCGTCCTTCGTGGGAGAGAGCCTTCATTTGTTGAGGTTGAAACAATGCCCAAATCATATCATGATAACGGAGGGTTATTTCTAATTCTTCATCATCACTTAAAGGACGCGTGGCCTGATTTTGAAGAACCTCTTTTCCTATCAAGGGAAGTGAAACCGGAGGACTTTGCCGAATATTTTCTGTTATTTTTAAAAACTCTTGAATGCGAGGCTGATTCGCTTCATCCCCGGGAATATTGATGCCGAAATGTTTTTTGAAAAGATCGCGAACATCCTCGGGGACAATCAACTTTTTCGCACGGGAAATCCCATGTTCGCCGGCAAGGAAACGAATCAAATCCACATACTGATGAAGGAGCGCTTGTTCCGTCACTGCCTCATCGCTTGCAAGCTCAAAATGTTGTTGAAAGGCTGCCCGGGAATCCCTATTAGGAAACCTCAGTTGTAAAGTTCCTTGCGGATTATGGGCAAAAGCGCCAAATAATACTCCTTCAAACATGGGCAATGCGGCATAAAGTCTTGGGGGCAACGCGCCGGGTTTTGGCTGTGTAACCATTAAAGCTAATTTGGGTATTGAAGGACCGTTATCAGGCCCGCGGGAATGAGTCTCCCATTGGTCGTCCGCTAATTTTTCGATTGCTTGCGGATAAGAGTAAAAATGGAACCGCCCCTCCGTATCGATAAACGTCTTAAACAAGGCAGCGGGTGAAGCGGGTCCAAACTTACGCGATGTGAGCGTAAAGTCCGTATTTAATTCAATCATCGCTTGTTCAAGGCTAACCCCTCCCAATCTTTGTTTAATTTCGTGAAGGATGGTTTTAGCCAAAGTGAGTTGAAGCACTCTATCTAGATTGCCGGGATCTATATCGTCAGAAGGAGAAAAATCAAACGGACTTGACATATTTTGATAATGGTCGGCAACCCATTGCAACGGATCTCCTTCGATACGCATATTTTTTAGAAAACTTGCACCCGCGATCATTTTCCAGGCGATTAATGACAAGCTTTTTTCATTGAAATTCAAAATATCAAAGAAAAGGTCTACCGATTTTTGAACCTTACTCTTGAATTGAGGTTCATCGGCTACAAAACCCGCTTGCTGTGAAAATGCAACTTCCATTGTCCCGTTAGTTATATTGTGTAAGGCCCAAATTTTTTCCTTCATTGCATGGAAATTTTTTTCTGGATCTGACAGAACAGCCCAAAGGGCACGATCCATTTGAAAATCATTTGTCCATTGGTTAAGAAGGTCAAGACGATAAGCATCTCCCGACATTTGTTGTATTTCAACGGGCAAAAAATACTCACTGCGGGCGCTTCCTTCGTTTGCAAAACCACCGGGATTATAAAGCCACCGGTAAAAAACCTCAGGAGAAGACACGGGAGTCACTATCTCCATCGGTCTCTCAGAAAATAGACTCGCGTCCATTTCCGGTTCGCTTTCCTTTTCATCGACCGTTCTCGTTTCAGAGCGCGAAGGCACTTTGGAAAAAAGCCGGGCGATATCACGCGGATGATTAAAATAATCTCTCGATAAGTGAATATGCATGACGGGTCTGCCCAAGTCCATAAGGGTAGCCAGATTCCCCGAAGCCTTGGCCATGGTAAGCCCGTCAAAAGTAAATGATTCATTAGGAATAAGCTCTGAGACACTTAGCAATCCGCCGGCTTGAGGGTCCTCCTCCGGAGGATCGAAGGTAAGCATGATGACGGTGCCTTCAGCCGCGGTAAGTAATTGATTCAGCGAGTGCTCAAAATTGGGTCCAACGCCTTGCAATGTCGCCACATGATAGCTCCTCTGAATTCGTCTTCGGATGCGGCTTAAAATACCTGTAACGCCTTCATCTTCATAGGCCAAAACTGCCGCATAAGTTTTTGCCGGCATGGTTGCTAAAAAACCGGAGATCACTTGCTGGGCAGTCGTGTTTGGACCATTAAGCTTTACTCCACGGCTTTCAAGAAGGACTTGGCTTGCCGTATCAAGAGAAATTTTGATCGCCCCTCCCTGAAACTCCGTCATCGGCTTTTCTTCTTTAAGTCCTCCCGCCAAGGCCTGCTCAGTAAGTGTTTTACTGAGCGCTACTCCCGGCTGATTGAACGGATGAATTTTCAGAGAATGCCCTAAAAGAGCGGTCAAGACCATCCAGTCGAACATGAGCGCCCCAAGTTGATCTGAATCTGCAACGGGAAACACAATTTCCGGAAGACCGCGGCTGGTCCTTCTGAAAGGTTTACCGGTTGATCCTAATTCCAGCCGGATAAAAACACGATCTTCATCATAATGATTGGCGCTCAGCTGGGCCTCTCCCGTCACGGCAATGGGGACCATTTGTTTTTTGGGAATACTTTCATTTAAAAGTTGCTCCAGCCAAGCGCCGAAAGCCTGCCATTCTTCGGGAATAATGAAAGTGAATTTATTTCTTCCTTCATTAAATTCCTGCATCAGCATAGGATAAAGTGCAAAAACACGGTTGTCCGCCGGGTCCATTCCATGAGCAATTCGAATTAAGGCAGATCTTTCTTGACGGGCAGAATCTAAAAATCCGCGGACATCCACTCCGGCCAAACCGGCAGGCACGATTCCGAAATACGAGAACACAGAAAAACGTCCGCCGATCGCCGGATCATTGATAAACACCTTTCTAAAATCCACATCCCTCGGGGGTTCCGCATCAATGGTTTTTCCAGGGTCGGTAATCACCACGATTTGCTGGCTTACTTTTCTTTGCGTGAAGTCACCCCCAAGCCGGTTTGTCAGCCATTTTCTTAAATAACGGTAAGCAAGAACGGTATCAAGTGTTTGGCCGGATTTAGTGCCGATGATAAAAAGAGTTTTATCCAGATTGGATTGAATATGTTTTTGAATTCTTTGAATCGCCCGCGGATGGGTGAGACTAAGAACGGTAAGGTCGTGGACCCCTTTACCGGTTGAAGGAAGAATCCGGTAAATCGTGTCGGCCCCCAAAGCCGAACCTCCCGTCCCGACCAAAACAATATGTTCGAATCCTTCTGCTGCGATCCGGTCCCGCAAGCTTTCAATTTGCATCAAGGCCTCCGGATCTGCATACTTTTCAGGAGCGTCAAACCAGCCAAGCCATTTGACAATATCATCTTGGTTACTTAAAGGCCAAATGCTGGGATCTTTGCGAAGAAGTGCGCTGACAACATCACGGATCCTCGGCGTTTCAATATCATGGTCATTTTGTTTTTCTTTGCGTTGTCTTTTAGGATGCGTGATCGCCACATTTTGAACGGTTTCCTTCAACTCCGTTAACAAGGAAGCAATTTCTTCTTGGCTGCCCACTTCGGTAACCGGTTTGGTCAACGCAATCGTCCCCGCCGCGACGGCACCGGCCACTGCTTTTCTGACCCATTCATCATTGAATGTCCACTCCGGCTGCTCGCTTAAAGTCACCGCCAGACTCCCCACAAAAGCGTCCCCCGCACCGATAGTATTTGTAATGGCTACGGAAGGCGCTTTCAGAGAAATCGCCCTCCATTTGGGAGGACTTAACAAATTGTAAAACCATCGGATGATCCTCTTAAAAAAGCGGGCATGTTCTAATAGCCATTGGACACTATCATTCAGCGTGCGGCGTATCACGCCGTCCGTCTGATAAATCGCAACTGCCCCGCCATCTTCCAGCGACACGACAAAAAGCGGAATGTCATAGGGAATTGCAAGCTGATGCGCGGCAAGCTGAATGACGAGCTCAGGGTCTCTTTTTAGATCATCTTTTTTAAGATCCGGATTAATTAAAGAAATGAATTCTTCCAAATTAAGCTTGACGGCAAAGGGACGGCGTTTAAGGGCC
>JACPXK010000047.1 GCA_016196565.1 Candidatus Omnitrophota bacterium
GAAGACATTAAAAAAGAATACGAAGAATTTTATCAGGCGGTTTCGCCCAAAGCGAAAATCCCAGGTTTTCGCCCCGGCAAAGCTCCGCGCGATGTGATTGCCATGCATTTTAAAAATGAGGCGCGCGAAGAAGTGCTCAAACATTTGATTTCGGAATCCTACCGCCAGGCCCTGCAAGAAAAGTCGCTTGAGCCGCTGAGCTATCCGCGCATTCAGGATGTGAATTTCAACGAGCAAAAACTTTCTTACCGCGCTCAAATCGAAATAAGGCCTAAAATTAAACTTTCGCGCACCTCAGGTTTGACCGCCAAAAAAGAATCGCCCCGGATTAATCCTGATGAAGTTGAGCAATCGCTTAAATCCATTCAGCAGTCTTTGGCCCAGTTTAAAGCGGTGGAAGACCGGCCGGCTGTCATGGGCGATTTTATCATTGCGGATTATGTCTGCTCCGTGGACGGCAAAGAAGTGGAAAAGCGCACTGACGATTGGTTTGAAATCCGGGAAGAAGAATTTCTAAAAGGTTTTTCCCAGCAGCTTGTGGGGGTTAAAGCGGGAGATGAGAAAGACGTGCAAATTAATTTCCCCGAAAATATGAGCCGCAAAGAGCTTTCGGGAAAGCCGGCTAGTTTTAAGGTGAAGGTAAAAGAAATCAAAACGCGTATTTTGCCTGAACTCAATGATGATTTGGCGCGCGATGCGGGGGAGTATAAAACCCTTGCCGAACTCCGCGCTAAACTCGAGAAAGATATTTTGACCCGCAAAGAACGTGAAAAAGAATCAGAATTCGAAAAGCAGCTTTTGGATGAGCTTTTGAAGCACAACAAAATCGATCTTCCGGCAGGACTAGTCCAGCGCCGCGCAGAATATTTATTAGAGCGCGCCAAGCAGGATTATATGCATCGCGGGCATTCGGAGCAGGAATTCGAAAAGAACCGTGAAAAAATGATTGTCGATCTGGAGCCGGAAGCCAAACGCCAGGTCCATCTTGCTTTTCTCTTGGATGAAATCGCGGCCAAAGAAAATATCACGGCTTCCGATGAGGACCTTAAATCGCACTTCGCCGAACTGGCCGAACGTGTCCGTCAGTCGGTCGAAGAAGTAGAAAAATATTACAATGAACACGAAGACGCCAGGGAATCAATGCGTGACCAGGTTCGAAGCGAAAAAGTCATCGAATGGATTAAAAAGAATTCTAAACAAAAATAAACTAACCATGTCATTCTGAGGCCGTAGGCCGAAGAATCTCGTAACGAGATCCTTCGCTTCGCTCAGGATGACGATTTCTAAGGAGGATGTCATGAGTTGTTATTTAGTGCCGATGGTCATTGAGCAGACAGGAAGAGGGGAGCGCGCCTACGATATTTATTCGCGTCTTTTAAAAGACCGCATTGTTTTTATTGGAACTCCTATTGACGATACCATTGCTAATTTGATTATTGCCCAGATCCTTTTTCTCCAAATGGAAGATCCGGACAAAGACATTAACGTTTACATCAATTCACCGGGCGGATCCGTGACGGCAGGGCTGGCGATTTATGACACCATGCAATTCGTGAAATGCGACGTTGCGACTTATTGCGTCGGGCAAGCCGCCAGCATGGGCGCGCTTCTTCTTTGCGCCGGCACGAAGGGAAAACGGTTTTCACTTCCGCATTCCCGCGTCATGATTCATCAGCCGTGGGGCGGAACTCAGGGAACGGCTTCGGATATTCATATTCAAGCCACGGAAATTTTGAAAATGAAAGATCAGCTCAACAAAATTCTGGCCAAGCACACCGGACAGCCTCTGGAACGTATTGAAAAAGATACGGACCGCGATTATTTCATGTCCTCAACCGAAGCTAAGGTTTACGGAATTGTGGATGA
>JACPXK010000051.1 GCA_016196565.1 Candidatus Omnitrophota bacterium
AACCTGTTTTTCCGGAACGGTTCCGCGGAAGGCCGGTTCTTAAAAATCCGCAGGGAACTCCGCTAAGTGAAGACACTATCCAAAAAGCAAAAGATGCAACCAATGCGCTGTCTTTTCAGAATGAACTTACGCTCGATGCGGGAAAATTGTTATTCAATGAAGACATGAAACAAGCCTTGCCTCCCGGGGCGCTCGATTATTCTACCGATTATCGAATGGCTGTCTCCAAGCGCGAAGACCTTTTTCTCAAGGAAAATGAATTTAAATTGGCTTCTTCGCTTGATAAAAAAATGAAGAAATTATTCGGCCGGTCTCTTAAATTGAGGGAGGTCTGCGCCGGAAGCTGCAACGGCTGTGACTCGGAAATACAAGCGCTTGGAAATGTGGTGTTTGATTTGTCGAGATTCGGGATTCAATTTGTCGCTTCGCCGCGCCATGCGGATGGCCTCGTGATTACAGGGCCTGTGACGAAAAATATGGAGCTTGCGCTCAAGAAAACTTATGAAGCGGTTCCGGAACCCAAAATTGTGATTGCGGTGGGGGCTTGCGCGATTAGCGGAGGTCCTTTTAGCGGTAGTCCGGAAGTCAATAACGGCGTTGACGGGTTGATTCCCGTAGATCTCTATATCCCCGGATGCCCGCCGCATCCTTTGACGATTCTCGACGGCCTTCTCAGATTACTGGGAAGATTGGAAGAACGTTAGACCGTCGTTCCTACCTTGAACGAAGTCTTGATCGACCAGAAAATCGCAATGAGTCCCAAAACGGAAGCTACAACAATTGTGACGAGATTGCTTGCACCGTAATGCGAAGGCGCCATCATTCCAAAAAGCATGGGCCCGGAAAGATAAGTATTGATGCGTGAAGCGAGCATCGCTTTTTTACGCACGGCGGGAAGTTGATCGGCAGGGACCTGACCGCTTAGCATTCTTCGCTGGGCAGGCCAAATAATCATCCAGACATTAAACCACATAATAAATCCTAACGTCATTCCGAAGAGAATCCAAACAGCGCGGCCCGTAATTCCTTCGGGAGTTGAAAAAAGGCTGCTCGGCCCAAAACCTTGGCCCGGAGTGTACATATAAGTCATGGTGAAGAGAATAAGTCCTGCAAAAAAGGTAATCATGGCGCCCCAACGAAACCACCAAAGAGCGCGCGGCATGAGTTTGGGATTGACTAATTTTTTAGCGGCGTCGTCTAAAGCTCCCTGAAGGGGAACATTCACAAAATTGAAGAAATAAAGATGTCCGATCCACGTAATGCCGGCAATGACATGCAGCCAGCGGATGAGTAAATGAAGGTTGCTGTAAAGATCTTGTAAGGCCATGTTACCTCCCGTTTTTTTTGTGAATCTATTGTAGCCATTGCCCAGTATCCGTCAAGCTAATGCTTGTGCACCGCCGTAGACAGTTTTCGTTAAACTGTCACGGCGGAGTACTTACGTATTAACGTAAGTGCGCCCGGGCCGATTCGAACGGCCGACCCTCTGCTTAGAAGGCAGATGCTCTATCCGCCTGAGCTACGGGCGCACGTCATTTCTTTTATTAGCAGGTCTACTATTTATTCGTGAGAGGAGTTTTATTCGCTCACTCCCTATAAAATCAGCCGCCCTTTAGGGCGGGCGCAGCTGCCGTCTCACTTATGCCATTGCATAAGTACCGTTCGTGGATATCTTGACGATCTCCTACGAACCGGACGACGACCGCGTGTATCACTGATTGCCAGTGCGTGAATCTTGCGATAATAGCAAATTTACGGCATTCTCCCTACATTGTTTTATTTGAAGAATTCGGCGAGTTGAATGTGCTGGCACTTGGCGTCCTCATAACCAAGCTGAATGATTTCCTTCACAAATTTTTCGTGAAACATAAAGCGCGTGGTTTTGCGGCGTGTGAGGCGGGCTACGTCCCGGTCAATATTAATTGAGGAAGAATCAATCCGTTTGGAAGGCTGAAAAAGATAAATTTGCACCGGCAGGTCGCGGTAAAGTTCGGCTTCGTCACTGGCGGCATCATAACTTAAACGGTTCATAATCATCCGGATAATGGTTTTGAGATGCGGCCTGAAGCCATGCACATATTCGGGAAGTTCCAGCGGAAGCTTTCGCTGGGTCGAAATGTTAAAAATATGGGTGGCTCCCATCGTCAAAGCAGCACTGAGCGGCCGGCTTAGGCTTAGCGAGCCATCTAAATAATAGCGGTTCGCAATTTTAATGGGAGGAAGAAAAACCGGCACGCTGCAGCTGGCAGCGACATGATGCCCCATGAGATGGTCCATCATTCCGGTGGAATGAAAAATATTCCAAGACGTGGCGCGTTTGCCTTCCAAAAACCAGCAGCATCTTCCTGACACAAGCTCTGTGGTTGAAATGGCCACCCCAAGCGTACTTTCTTCCTTAAAGGCACGCTCCAGATTTTCCCGCTTAAAACCTTTTTTGATAACTTCATTCATAGGCGTGGGATCAAGCAGGGACCAATTGGGCTGGCGGCTTTGGCGTGACTTTTTGAACTCGGAATAGAATGATCGAAATATGTTTTTGAGCATGCTTCCATGATAAGCGGGGACATGAAACCCCAGCCATAATTCCTCCAGCAAAAGACGGCTTTGATAGGCATCAAAGGATTGAGAGGCATAAAAGCTTGTATTGAGAGAGCCGCAAGAAGACCCTGAAAAGATTTGAAAGGGACTGCGGCCCCCATCGCGGCAAAAATGCTCGTGAATGTATTTCAGGACACCCACTTGATATGCGCCGTGAGCGCCGCCGCCCATGCAGGTTAAGGCAAAAATTGGGGAATTTGTCATCGTCGTCATCATAATAAAAGTATACTCAAATTTGCTAAAGATCAAGTGATAGCAATAGTAATCAATAAATAACAGGATTTTCATGGTCCTCTCCTCTAAATTGACTTTCAGGAAAGGGTATGAGACTCTTTATTAAAGACTTTGAAAAAGATTAATCTCCTAAGGGGAATGTTATAAATCCCGTGATAAACAAAACTAATTTGAGCGACAATCCATCCAGAGTCATGACAGTGCAGGAAGTCAGTGAATACCTTAAAATTCCTGTATCCACCCTCTATGTCCTGAGCAAAAAAAGGCTTATTCCGGCGGCTAAGGTCGGCAAACATTGGCGCTATTTAGAAAGTGACATTTTGGGCCTTTGGAATGGCAGGGTGAGTGCATGAAAAAGCTAAGGCTGACCGCACTCCTCACGGCTTTGATTTTTACCGCGGCCAATATCCAGACAAGCTGGGCGGTCTCCATGATAGTCCCGGAAGCTTCTCCCAAAATGTTTTCCCGCGAGTCCCTCTCTGGTTTTCATATTCCTGCGGAGTTTGGAAATATTGAGGAGTTTTATCGTCCCGATGCCAGGCAGAAACCCTTTATTGTTTTCATTCAAGACGCGCACGCGATCTTAAACGCCCAGGAAAATATCCAACGCTTGATTGAAAACATTCAGGAAAAATATGGGATCCCTATTGTGGCGCTTGAAGGAGGCAAAGGAAAGCTTGATACCACGCTTTATAGAACTTTTCCTGACGAGAAAGTAAAAAAACGAATTATGCGGGGTTATCTCGAACGAGGTGAGGTTACGGGAGGGGGAATGGCAGCCATTTTCAGCGCCAGCGAAAAGGAATATTACGGAATGGAAGATTGGGGGCTTTATGAAGAAAATGCGGTCGCCTATTTAAAAGCGGCCCAATCAAAAGAGAAATTAATGACAAGTTGGCAGGATGTTAAAACGTCCCTGGATCAAAAACGTAAGAGTGTTTATTCGGCAAAGCTGGACGAGTTTCACGAGCACATGAGCGCTTTTTATGAAGAACGCTCGAATTTGGTAGAGCTCTTAAAGTATTTAAGTACGAGATCCTTCGGCCCTTCGGGCCTCAGGATGACCGGTGCGCGTCATTCTGAGCGGAACGAAGAATCTCATCTTTCTATTCTCATGGAATCTCTGGCCACCGAGCAAAATACCGCCGAACAAGAGAGCCTAAACACCTCCATTCGTCAGATGGCAAATCGTTTAAAAATGAAAATCCCAGGAAAATTAAACATTCAAGATGAAATGGAATTTCACAAGAACTTTCAAGCTTTTAGAACCGCGCAAATGGCCCCCGGTGAATACCTGGAATTTTTGATTAAAACGGCCGGTCAATTGGGTTTCAAGCCCAAACTCACGCCGGCCATGATCAAATGTCTGGGCTATCAAAAAACCCTCTCCATGATTAAGGGAACGAAAATATTTGATGAAATGGAAAGACTGATTCAAGATCTGGAAGAAAGATTGATCACTAAGCCGGAAGAAAGAGAAATTGCGATAAAGTATCGAAAGCTCAACCTGCTTAAAAATTTAATTTCTCTGGAAGCCACACGGGATGAAATTGATACTTATCGAAAGGATCCTCAGGCCTATCGCGGAATTTTAAGCGAACACACCGCAGAAGGTCTCCAATATTGTCAGCAATATTATCGATTGGCCATGAAACGTGATCATGCCTTTCATCAAAATCTTGAGAAGCTGCTAAAAAAGAACAAGGCTAATGCCGCCATTGTCCTGGCCGGAGGATTTCACGCTCCGGGGTTTAAAAAAATTCTCAAGGAAAAAGGCTATTCTTACGCCACCGTAATACCCAAAGTCAATTCTCTGGCCGGACAGGAAGTTTACGCAGGTTTGATGGCCGGAAATCTTTCTTATAAAAGTTATCTTAAAACCACATTTTACGATGCTTTCGTACGCCACTCGACCCTTCAACTGGTCAGTGAGTGGAATGAGCCGGATTTCCGCCGGAATCTTAAAATTTGGCGCGATGATACCCTCCGGTATCTCTCCAAAGCCGGAAGGATTACCGAGGCAAAAAAATATACCCGGTACATCGATCTTCTCGCCGCCACTTATTATGAAAAGTACGAAAGCAATCTAAAAAAACCTTCGAACCGGGAAAACATTCTGGAGGCCATTGAAGTTGAAATTGACCGTTACCGGGATGAAACCATTCACAATCTTTCGAGAACATTTAGAAAACAATTGGGGCAAGTGATGAGGGGATGGGATCGTCGTGTCAGTGCTTCCACCATGACAGCTATGGGCTCGGTTCCGCTTGATCCCGAAGCCTCTGTCCAAAGATCCGAACTTCGTCTGATTTATTTAGATGAAGCAGTCATCAAAGAGCCGCCTGGCAGGATATTTACAACCCGTGAGCTAACTACTCTTCCCGAAACTAAAAAAGAAGAGCCCAATGAAACAGCAAGACGTGTGGCCCAAAAACTCCTCCAATTGAACGGAAGGGAAATGACGGACAACGCAGGACATCGTCAGTTTAAACTTCAAGTTTCCCCACTGCCGGATTCGAATAAAATTGTGGTGAAAGCTTTGCCCTTGCGGCATGTTGACAGTTCTCGCCGTCTATGGACATTTTCTGTCCAGCCCGAAGGACGTATTGTTCTCTATGGGGATAGAGAAACAAAACTTGACCAAGAAGAAGACCTTTTAGGACAGATTTTAAATCACATCGCCAATGCAAGCGAAATTACGGAAAAAATCGATCTTATCGTTATCCTTCAAGACCCCGAAGTGATTGCCCATTTAGAACGAATCTTTTCGGATGAAAATCCCGGAATGGGGAATTTAACCTTACCGGAGATTTATAGTAAAGCAGTCTTGCACCAAGAGGTCTTGAATCTCCCCGATGACAGCGATTTTAGGAATACTTCCATCGGAAAGATCCTCAACCGTTTTGGCTCGGACTTCCGGCTTGAAACCTTTCCCGAAAATGAAAGGCCTGTAATGGCGCTTGCAGTGCGCCAATTTAATTCAGCAAGGGCCTTTCATGAAATGAGGAATATGCTTACTCCTGTGATGAATAGTCTCCAGATTTTACAACTCATGTTTAAGAAATCTCCGGTTGAACTTATGGGCGAAATTGGCGCAGAGCTTCCTTCCCTTCTTGCTAAAATCGCAAATTCTGATTTTCCCAAAGCGGATGAATCTCAGCAAATTATGGTTCAAATCATAAATTTGTTTTCAACCGAAAAGATTGAATCGGTCATGCAACGCGCCAGGGAAATCATTCAAGATCCGAGTCAAGATATCCAGCATATCCTCGCAACCATTGAAACTTATGCCATGTCCGCGGGATGGCTGGCGATGGAGGAATTAGGAGTGCAGGAGGAATTCGAAGAAATGTCCATTCATAAAATGATTCGTACCGCAACCGGAGTTTTAATAGGGAATACGCGTGTTAAAGTTGATCTTAAAGACCTGGACAAGAAAAATATTTTAGCAAGAATTCGCCCTCTCCAATTTGCCAGAGTCCTGATTAACATTTTCAAAAATGCCGGCGAGGCCGCGGAGCTTATGAACGAGCCGGTGACCATTACGGTACGGCTTCGCAGATACAAGGAAGGCTTTAGGGTCATGATTAGCGACGATGGTCCTGGAATGCCTTTTGAAGGGGTCCATAAGATCAATCATGGCGATTTATACAGCGATAAAGGGAAAGGCCGGAAGGGGCATGGCATTGGACTGCTTGATTCGCGGGCCAGTGTCGTCAAAAACGGCGGTCGCTTTTGGGTGGGTTCTCGTTTGCAAACATCCACGCGAAGGGGAAAGACTACTTTTGTTATTTATCTGCCTAGCATTTCCAGAAGAGAGGAAGAAAGGGCTGCAAAAAGACGCTCCGAAGCGCGCGCAAACGGGCCGGAAAGCATCATCGATCTTTCGGATCAAAATATAGAAGACCACGATCTTTCTTCGATGGCTGACCCAGGAGAAAGCTGGGCTTCTTACTTCTTTAATACCAATGTTCCCGCCATGAGGATTCGCTGGCTTCTGGCTTTTTTACATCCCACGAAAACGCTGGACGATCATGCGCATAGTCTCTTTTTTAGCGATGATCCCGTCTATTCAGAGCTTACGTCCAACGATTACAAAAAACTTGTCGGTGATCTTGCCAAGAGGCTTCGCGAACAGCAAAATCTGAAAAGTAAATTTTCTAGATTGTCCCATCAATTTTACAAACGCTATCAATCACTTCCTGAAGATTTGCAAGACAAATACGCAAAAAATTTCCGCAAAGCAGCCATCGAATTTGTGACTTTTCAAAGTGTGCTTTTCAATTGGAAGTCCAGCATTCCTCATGGAGCTCGTCAGAGAAGAGAGCCAACGGGCCGAGCAGGAGAAGTAGACGAAAAACTGCGTTTTGATTGGTCTGGGACCAAGGGACCCAAATGGAAAAAAATCAGAAGGCCTCCACGTCTTTCTTCAAAAGGAAAACCAAAGGTACTTAGCCCGGGCCTTTCGGTTGCTATTGCCAAAGATATTTCTTCCAAAAAAGGCGCGGATATTATTTTGCCCGGCCGGATTGTTTATGGCATTCACGGTTTACTCTATGAATCGCGGGATACAGCCCGCCCGTTTAATCCATTCATTAAAATTAGTCTTCTGCCATCAAATCTTGTTATAAAAGGCAAAAGTTACATGATCGAACCTTCCGATAAAGATAATACGGTTGTTCTGTTATTGGGCCCCGGAGATACAACACAAACTCGTCAAATCATTCAATCTGAAAGTGGGAAAAAGGAAATTGTCCTGCAAATCAGTATCGACCCCAATGGTAAAGTTCATATAAAACCTCCCACGGATGAAGATATTTTCTTTATCCAAGAACCCCATGCCGTCCGCTCCGAAGCGCGGACAAAAAGCCAAGATTCGTTTCTCGAGGAATTAAAGAATCATCTTATAGACCTTACCGATACGATTAACCCTGATTTAGCGGACTTTAATCAGATGAGGATTAACCGGACAGCGGACCGGATGACGATCGAATTTGACCTTAGAGTTGCCAGACACAGACAGATTGTGACTCAGCTCGAATCAGCTCGAGCCGTGCTCGGATCGTTTTATGGCAATCAATACGAAATAACATCCATTATTCCTAATGTGGAATCGAAGAAAAAGTTTGAACAAGAAGTCTACGGATGGGAATTTGCGAAAAAGAAGGCGCGCTCCGAAGCGCGGACACCGGTGGATTATGCTGACGTGATACGGGGAGTCATGATAGCGGGAATGATTCCTCCGGCGGTGATCAGTGCTTATCAGATTATTGAAATAGTTCAGTTATTTCGCAAAAACAAAAAAACAGCTTCAAACGACAAGACGGGCGCAAAATCCGAAACCGTTGCAGGTCCCGCCGGCGTCGTTCGCTCTGAAGTGCGCCAAAACGATTTTAGCCGGTTTTTTCAATCGGAAATTATTCTGCCTTTAATTCAGGACCGTACCATCCGGGAATTAGAAGTTTTTTATGATCCAGAGTCTTCTTCCTTGGTGATTCATGTCGATAAATTCACAGAAGACGAAGACCGTTATTTCGCCGCTACCCGTGAGCAAGCGCAAAGCTTTTTCTATAAATTAGGCTTGATTACGGTCAATGTTGATTCGGCCCTAAGAAGGCATGTCGACCCTTTTAAGGCTCACGAGGGATTCACGCTTTTTCAAAGCGAGTCTTCGGCGGTGGATCAAGTGCTGAAGACAAAACTACCTCTAGTAAGAGATGAAACGGAACTTCCTCTGACCAGTCAAGATGGGAGTTATCATTTGAATGGATTGCCTTCGGGAAAAGGCTATTATCTCATTAAGATTAACACCTTGTCCGATGGGCCGCCCGCCCTTAATCCCGAAAAACCCATTCGTATCAGGCGCGAAGCCATAAGTCATACCCATTATTTTGAATTACTGCCGGAATTTGAATTAGAAAAAAATCTTGCCGCGAACTTTGCGATGGAAGGCATGATCAAGACCTTGGCTGATTTTGGAGTCTTACGGGTCAAGGGCCAGCCCTATAATTTGGATTTAGTCCATCAAAAGGTAGAGACAGGTGATTTTCAAGATTTTGAAATTTTAGATCCCATGCGTCTTTTGGAATTCATTTACGCATACGGCTTAAGGGCTATGAGAGAATTTGATGAAACAGCGGTGCTTAGCCCCGACATGTCTCCCGAAGAAAGAGAATTGGAAATTATCCAAAATCTTCACCAGCTCTTTAAATTTGCGGTGCTTCATGCTCCGGCGGTTGATCATGAACTGCTCGCGAGCAAACTTGAAGTTATGATTTTGTATTTTAATCAGCATCTTTCCCGGCTCCATGGGGAAGAAAGCGTGGCTTACCGTATCCTTAAATCTTTTTTAACCGTTGGTGCTTTTGAAACAAAACCGAATATTTTCGCGGCATGGTTTCATCGCATGAGTCTTCATCATTTCCTGACGGATCTTCTCGATGCAAATCTCCAAGCCAAACGCCGCTCCGAAACGCGCTTGGTGTCGAACGAACTGGCCATGGAAATGGAAAATTTTATGATATCGGCGGAGTTTCGTTCCGGCATTGTGTGGAAGGGAGGGGCACCTAAGACTGGCTTTGAGTGGGTACCGGATTTTGTCCAGCAGATGAACCGATTTGCCGGTCAGCTGGGCCAGAGAGGTTTGGATCGTGAGCTTGTTCGGGAATTTTCAGAAGAATTTTTCCCGGGCGGTGAAACGCTGGACTTGGATCTCGAACAAATCGACCCGCATTTCCGCAGAAATTATCCTCTTTTCTCTTTGTTTTGGGACATGATGGCCGATCATGCCGGCAGTCATCCGACACGGCTTAGATTCCGCCGTTCCGAAACTCGGGAATCCATGAAAGACGAGATTAAAAATCTGCAAGAGGCAGGGATGCTTCAGCCGATTCCATCTCTAAGAATATCGGGGGCTATGGAGTACAAAATGCGCTGGTTTTTTACTGATTTCGGAAAAAATGCGATTGACGCAAGTCCTCCAGGCTCTAAAGTCCGTTTGGAAATACTTTACCGGCCGGCGGAAAATATCATTTCTCTTGCCATCGAAGATCAGGGTAAAGGATTACCGGTTCAAGCTTTTATAGAATCGGCTCAAATTATTTTGGATTTTTTAAATCAAGAGATACAAGATCCCGAGGAGTTTTCGCTGGCCAATAATGTGAAAAATTCTGAATACCGCCGCTCTGGGATGTCGCCGGAGGAATATCTTGAGTACAATAAACAACTCTTTAGAAAGTTTATTTCAAAACCCAGTTTTGACAATTTAGAAGATGTATTAATCAATCGAGACAGCGGCATTCCATTTTCTTTAAAGCGCGACAAGAACACAGGAGAACTGATTGTTAAGGAAGGAGCCTTCACTACGGGAGGCAGGGGATTTGCCGTGTCAGCCTATTTTGCCCGCAATGCGCAAGATCAGGGAGCAAGTTTTAATATTGTTTACAGTGATCAACGAGGGACGCGCCTGGAATCTGATTTCCCTATAGAGGCTCAAGAGATTGATGGAGTGAATCTTTTAGATCTTCTTGCCGAGCAGGATGAAAGTATGAAACTCATTGCCGGCAAAACGGATGTCACCATCGAGTTTGTTCAAGGCACTGACGGCCGTTCCGAAGTCCGTCAGAAACCTCCGGTAATAGCACAGCCTTTTTCTTTTTATTTCAGGAAAGTACGTCTTAATATTGTCAATTATTTTAACACTCGTCCATCCAAACCTCCCGTTTGGAAAACTGCTGAAGTGAGCGAAAAAATGCCGGCTTATGAACTGCTCAAAGAATTGCAGCTTCTTCATCCCCAGGAATTTCCGGGACAAATCGTGCAATTACCTGCCCATCCGGGCGGATTGACGGTGCGGCGCATGACCATTCCCTCTGTCCTTTTAAATGGGACCGGACTTCCTCAAAACGGACTGGGGGTCTTGGTCAATGAATTGGCGGATACCCGGGATTTTGATTTACTTTACAATCAAGAGGAACAATTGATCGCGATTTTTCCCGCTGCTACGCCGGAAAATCTCAAGGCATTCCGGCAAGTATTTAAAGACTCCGGCCGTGCCGCGCGCTATTTCGATTTTTCTTCCTATTATTTTGAAATCCCAAACCGCTTTTTACCTGCCAGCGATCAAAAGGGGCTTGAGGACATTCAGCAAAAGTGGTGGGGCCTCGCCGATAAAGTTCAGCAAAATCAAAAGGCCATTGAGGAATATAGAGCACAGCTTGGATTGACGAAATTAATCGAAAAATACAGCGGTTGGAGAGAAGGCGCCTTTATTTATGCCGAAGTCAGCAAAAAAGACGGCCGGATTTTGGAAATTGAACATTTTTCTGCCCGGCAATTTTTAAAAAAATACGCCACTCTCAACCCCGAAGCGCATCAATTGATTTTCCCCATTTTGCCAACGGTTTATTCTTCTTCGCATTTCATCAATTCGGACAGACCGTATTACGAAGCCATTGCCGATCCGTGGTTTGATTTACAAGCAGGGCAGAGGGTTGAGGTGGCTTTTGCCGGTTCTGGATTTGATACTTGGCTTGCTTATCTTGCCATGAACCGAAATGAACAGGGCAAGCCCATTCAACTTTACGCTTATGACGCCAATCCTTTTGCCGTTGTCAACGTGCGCAATCTTGCCAAAACCGCAGGTTTTAATGTTAACGTTCAAATTAGCGGAAAATCTACCGGAGGCCCTTTTGACCGCCGTCTTGCCAATATGCCTTATGCTTCGTTTCGGACGGAAGTTCCCGTGATTGAGCGACAAAGACTGACCAGGCTTTGGGACGGAGAATCAGGAAAAATTTTGGACCAATACCTTCGATCCCATCGTGAGAACCTCCGGGCCGGCGGAAAATCGCTTATTTGGCAAAGCAGAAAAATAGACCCGCAGAGCGGTCTTACGCGAGTCGAAAAAATGGTACGCCAAACCTTAGATCCCGACGAATTTCAAATCACGGTGCAAAATATCGATGACGGGGAGCTTCTTGATTATCCTTCTACCTATGCTCTTTTCCGGCTTTCCCGCCGCAGTCTGGAAGCAGTTGCCGTGCGTCCAGAACGTTCCGATTTCCCTTCGCCCTTAAGTGATTTGGTGGAACCGGAAACATTGGAAGTGGGTGTGCATGCCTCACGATCTGAACTTCGTGACATCATGACAGAAAGAGCCGCACAAAAGCTCGATGAATTTGAAAATAAATTTGACGAGCTGAAAAACAAACTAGAAAAATTAAAAACGGATGAGCTTATCAACCGATTAAGGAACCGGGACCAGGATCAGGATGCATTGGCTAGAGACGTGAAAGATGAATTCCGGGATTTTGCCTGGGCCATGGATGCACGGGAACTTGCGGACGGAATTCTGGGGGCCGGACTGCGTGTTCTGACGGAAATGGCAACTCCCGCCGCCGAGGCCTTTGCGGCAGAAACAATCGCGATCAGTACGCAAAGTCTGGCGGAAATTAAAGCGCTCCTCAATAATTTGGAATTATTAAGAGCAGCCTATCTTAGCCGCTATGGAAGTCCCCTGGTCATTCCTGAACAAAACGATTTGCTAATTGACTTGGATTTGATGGAAGGAGAAAAGCCTGAAACCATTTTCCGGAATTTTGACCGTGTAGGAATTGCCTATCCTATTTTTGGTTCTCATCGTAAAGAAAATCCGGCTAGGAAGATTGTCGGTCAGCATCCAGATCGTGCGGTTGAAATAGGCGTGCGTGATACGTTAAGGCAAAAATCGCTTCAGCGTTTCGGAATCAGCTTTACTTCAACCGCATGGACGATTAGTAACCGGATGCCCGTCGAATTTTCCGATAATAAGGCAGATGCCTTTGGATTTAAAGCGCATGGGGTACGAGTAGAGTCTTCTTTAGTCCCTTATTTGACAGAAAATTTCACCCTCGAAGAACGGGTCGCGCTTTTGACCTTATTTTCTATGGCGGCTCCGCTTCGAAGCGAGCTTCGGGATATGCCGGGTGATTTCTCGTGGCTGACCGGCAGGGGCTTACAAGCTGGAATGACCCATCTTTTAGAACTCTCAGAGTATGCGCGTAGGGTAGTCAAATCTGCCGCTTAATGCAAAAGGGGCCAGGCCCCTCGGTGCCAGGCTTATTTTGGGGTTTAATCAGGATAATTAAATTTGACAGGAATTTCGATCGAAGGGTGAAGACTTTGATGAACCGGGCAGGTAAGGGCGGCGCGTTCTAAGACAGGACGTTCTTTCTTATCGATACCGGCCGGAAGGTCGAAGGTCACGGTAAGTTTTCCGATCCGGCGCACGGGCTCTTGAATCATTTCTTTAATCACTTCCACTTTGGTTCCTTTTAACTCCATATTGTCTTTAGGAGCATCGGTGGCAATGGAGGCCCCCGACGGGCCGTGCGTAAGCTTGGTGTGCAAATCGCCTTCATAGAAAATTTCAATTTTGACCATGGCACATTGTAGCGAAAATGATTAAAATAGCTATCATGAAAACGGTTATTCGAAAAAATTCCTGGCCCTCTTGGATTTTGGCGGGGCTTTTTATTTTGGGATCTGCAGCCTTCCTTTCCTCAATTTATATTATGGCAAAACCCTGGGATGTTCTTTCCGGACCCCAAAAGCAGACGCTTCAGAAAATTCTTACACATTGGGAAACCTGGATTCCCGTCAAAAAAGCGGAGGGCACGGCGCCTCTTATAACGTTTGAAGAGTTATATCAAGGGTTTGGGGCGGAGGAGCAAAACTTTTTGGATCGGATGCGTGCTATAGATCCACAAAAGAGTTTTGGATTTCAGGGCGGTTATCTTGGCGAATCCGCTAAAGACATCAGCTTCAAACGGATTGAAAATCAAAAA
>JACPXK010000052.1 GCA_016196565.1 Candidatus Omnitrophota bacterium
AAATTTCAAATCGATGAAATTTACTGGCAGCAAATGCAGGCGGCCGGAATCGCCAAAGAAGGAAAGCTTTTTGATCGTGCCGCGAATAAAGAGGGAACGCCTTATGAAATCGAAGTTGTAAAATCTAACACTAAACAGCTTCCATCCGAAACCCAGCCCCAACCGTCCGCGCCAACCGCTCATCCCGGATTTCGCACGGATCAAAGTTATAAGGAAATTTTGGACGACCTGGTCGCAAGCGGTGGTTTTGTGGAAGATCAAAGCCCGCGCGATACGACTTTCGGCGAAACCTTGGACAGCCGGAGCATTTACTGGGATTCAGAAGTGGCCGAAAAACGGTTTACGCTGCCAGTCGCTTCGATCAATCACGTAAAGTTATCGTTGGGTAAGGGAAACAGAGATGACGTTCATCCTGAAAATCCCCGTCTTGTTTTTAACGTGGCAACGAACACAACGCATCCTTTTTATAATATTACCGATATCGATGCCCCCAGCGGCAGATCCGTATTCGAATATAGCCCCGCACCTTCTGGATCGAATGAAAACGGTTTCTGGATCTATCAAGATCCTCGCACGATCTATCAAATCAAATTTAAAAAAGGGGAGTTATGGTTTTTGATTAAGGACCTTAAAGATGAAGACAGAAAGAAAATTAAGGATCAGGAATTCATTTTCACGAAGGGAGAAAAAACCGGCCGCCTGACTTTAAAGTTCGTGACCCTTTCCGAGGCCAATGCCTCTCCGAAACAATATGCCGGAATTTTTGATCCCGCCGGTGCCGAATCAAACCCTTCCTTAGGGCCTGCTTCCGAACTTGCCGCGGGATGGCTCGATTTAAAAACGGCGGAGGACGTTGTTCGATACCTTGATTCGCGAGGTGATTTTTATACGCGGGATAGCAGCGTTCCGAATATGCTGACTTGGAAACGCGGAAAAGAAACCGTAGCAACCTATGAAACCGAAACCTCGCGTTTGTCAATTGATCTTAGATTTATGCTGCTGATCAATGGAATTTATTACAACCTTTATGTCTTGTCCTCTGCAAATAATGTGCTCTGGACAACCTTGAAGCGCCGCGACGATCCTGCGCCGAAAAATATTATTTCCAAACCGCTCAATTTAAGGGTGATGCAGAAAAAAGGAGAGCTGCCTGATTATCATTTTCTCGTTGAAAACTCTGACATCGTTAGCGAATTGCCCGGTATGGAATTAGGCAAGCCCATTCCCGTAGTGACTAGTTCCGGAAAGCCGCTCGGGGATTTTGTTACTTTTGACCAGCTTTATTACTCCGAAATGGCCCCTACCCGCGATCTTTTCCAGGTGGTTGCTCTTCTTTGGTCACCCGATGCTGGACTTTTTCCTCATGTTGATTCTCCCATTGGGCGCGGCGGATACAAACTTAGAGAAGACTTGAGTGCCTTAACGGTATCGGTTCCTGACGGCGGCCAAGAACGCATTGTCAGCAAGCTTAATTTTGAAAAGCAAGCATCGACAAATCCTGACCCCAGCCAAGCGATACCCAACTATCAGGCGCGGGATTTGGAAATGGATGCGATGGCGCTTAAATTAGGTGCGGGTTTTATTAGCCTTGATCTCAATAAATTGATCGAACAATCCGGGCTTCCCAAGGATTCTTCGGTCATGGGTTGGTTTGAAGTTTTTCTGAATGAATATCGCGGCATGACGGTCAACCGGCTCAAATCAACCGCAAGCGATACCATTTTGATCGATTTTCATTATAAAAATCTTGGCGATTTGATCTTGCGCTTAAAGGAATTTCTGAATTTCAATCCGGCCTTTCATGCTTATGTTCTAAAGCGCATGGAAGATGTTTTGACTAAAGGAATTGCTTTTGAAGGCAACGGCCGCAAATACCTTATTTCTTTCAAATTTGAAGACGCGATTCCTGATAATGCTTTCAAAACCGATTCCCAATCTGATCGGCCCGCCGCCGCGGTGGGGGATTTTGAAACGGCTCAAAAGCCACCCCTCGAAATTTTGATTGAGGAACTTCAGGAACTAGGCATGGAAACAGCCGGTATAAACAATGTTTCGGAATTTATTACAAAGTTAAAAGGTCAAGAGGGAATGGAAGGGCTCACACCTGAAGATTTCGCGCAAAGAATGGTGCTTTTGGGACCATGGGCCGACAAAGAACTTGGTTTGCTCACTGATGCAGTGCTCTTGGACCGCCAAACCAATCGATTGATGATTGTCAGCGGCATTTTCCGCGATCTTCAGGCAGGAGGAGCGGTGACAGAAAATATGACAATAACCGACATAAGATATTCCGGGCCCTTATCGCGTTATTCCAAAGCATGGCTTGACCCTGAAACAAACACGATTTTTTTCTTGGATAATGATAGAAGTTTATGGGCTCTAGAAGCAGATCCCGTTGAATTTAGAAAAACAAGGAAAAAAGAAGCCGGCATGAATCATCCCAAATACCGGGTGCTGTGGGGCGATACGGAAACGCAATCGGCTGGGGGAGGATCGCCGGCGGCTCCTCCTGCGGGGGCCATGACAAAACCCGCCGCAACACCGGAAGAAATTGTCCGTGTGCTGATTGAAAAAGGCGGATTTGCTGAAAATTATCAAAACGATCCATTTTATAAAAATCGAAGGAAATTCAGCAATGCTCAAATAGGAGAGACGATATGGAATCCTCCCGATTCCGGTTTAAATATGGAATTTGCCATTCCGGAAATTAATTCTACTTTTTATTTTAGAAATGTGGGTAAACTCGGTGAACCAGCCTATCTTGATTCCTCTCATCCCTCGATAGGAGGAACGATTACTCCTTTTGTTTTTTATGAATTCGAAGGATTTGATATTCAGCCCGGCGCGGGCGGCAAAAAAATTTATGTGTTCTCCTGGAAAACGGCAGAGGTGACAAGGTCAGCCTTAGAAGCTATTGCTGAATTGTCTTTGGGACAAGGGACTGAATCTCAAGTGATCGAATCCTTTTTCAAAGGGAAATTCAAGTCGGGCGACGAATACCAAATTAAAATCGGCAATGAAGATTTGTTGCGCGTACAAATTGAACAAACGTTTTTCGCAATTAAAAATAAAGCTGATGGGAGATCTGCGGGCATCAGTTCCGATAGAACGTCTATGGCTTCGGCGCTGCTATTTTCAGATTTGGGGAATGGAGACAAGGTAAAAATAATTAAACAAATTCTTGTTAACAAGTTGGGATACAAGGTTGTGCCGCGGGCTGACTCCCTCATTTTAGCGTCATCCGAAAATCCCGACTCTGGAGTAGGTTTTAACTTAGCGACCGGTTTTCAAATTTCAGACATACAATCTGATTTTCCTATTTCCTCCCTCGTCCATCCCATTTCAGATTTCGAAGAATTATGGATGGGCGGCAATGATCACGATTTTGACGATCTCTATCTTGTGATTAAAACAAAATATAACGGCCGGCCCGCAGCTTGGCGGATCATGAAAGATCATGCTGTACTCGATATGGCCAATCGCGAACCTTATGACCAATGGTGGGAAGCCCAAAAAGCGGAATGGAATCTGAGGCCGGTCACATCAATGCCGCCAGTTTCACCCGCTCAGACCGCGGCCGTTTTGCGTGCGGGCTCCAGTCTGCGGGCCGTCACTCCGGAAGAAATAATCAAAGAATTCACCGAAAAAGGCGGATTCACAAAACCTTTTAGCAGTTCGTCCGGCTTGGAAGAATATGGAAAAGACAAAGTAGGCCAAGTGATATGGATTCCCAGGACGAGATTTTGGACGATTAAATTATCTCCTGCGCAAATGAAAGGGAATCTCCATATCAATCAATCTGAAGTTCATAATTATGCCGCTTCGGGAAAGAGAGTGGCGCCCTTTTCATACGAAGGCTTTGAAGGAGTGAGCATTCAGCCCGAGCCAGACGGCAAAAAAAATCATGTGTTTTTCTGGCGCAAGGCCAAAGTCCAAAGCATTAAAGATTTAGCGATTTTGATTCAGGATTATGCCGTTTTGGGAAAAGAAGCCAAAGAGGTTGTGGAGTTTTTCTTTCAGGGAGAGCTTCAGTCCGGCGACCGTTACAAGATTGTCGTGGGCAACGAAGCCGAACTTCGGCAGGAAATCGAAAAAATTCTGGCTGATCTCGACAATCTCGGACAAATATTAACGCCGTCCCAAATTTTGCTGCCGGTTTTAAAAGATTGGGACGCGGTCCACCAGGCCTTTAAGCCGCTCGTTAAGGAATTGCTTGAATTTACAACCCCCGAACGCAAGGCCCAAATTTTGGCCCCGGAAAATATTGACCGGGCATATAAGGAAGTTATAGAAAATAAAAAGAAAGGGTTGCAATTTGATGCTGCCATTTTTTCATCGATGATTAGTGAGCTGATCAAAAAAGCAAATCAAACTGATTTGATTATTCCTCTTCCTCTCATTGAGCTTTTTGAGGCCTTTTTAGCACATGAAGAATATGGCGAGCGTCTGCGGGGCTCAAGAATCAATGTGATGATTGCCAAAGAAGCCGAGAAAAGCAGGCGCCAATTCGCCCAAGTGGAGCTTCGAGCGGGTGATTTGAAACTGCCGGAAATTTCTGCCGATGACGCGCTCTATTATCAAAAAATGCCGCCGACGCTTAATCCCAAAATACTTTTCGATCTTTTAAGGGCATCGAATGAAGGTGGTTTTTCTCGCGATAAAACATCCAAGATAGAAAGGGGCGGCATTTTACCGGAAAAAACGGGGGGCTATCTCGGTTCCGGACGTAAAGAATTCGAAGAAATAAGTTTAGCGGTTCCGGACGCTGCGGATTTTAGCCTCTTTCAATTTGATATTTACCGGTCCAAAGACGGCCTGGAATTTTACGACACAATGTCAGGCATTACCCGGAATCTAGATTTTGAAGCCAATTATGACGTGAACTTTTCCGGAGACTCTCTTCTTAAAGTATTTCCCATACCCGCGTCAAATGATTCCCGGCCATTTCAGCTGGCGATCACGGGTTTTACCGTGAATCGCTATGTAAAAAGCGGCATGGTTGTGATTAATGTCTATTATCAGTCCCCGGACTACTTGCCGGAGTTTGCGCAACAAGCCGCCGCCCTGCTCAAAGATTTTATGTTCCGCTCCAAGCAGGGAATTATTTATAAAATCGGATACATTCCAGTTCCCTCCTCAGCCCCGGCCCCAGGAACCGGCCCAAAATCGGAAGTTGCTTCGCCGCGCGCTGCGGCCCGCATTTCGAAGCTTGCGGTGACGCATGAAGAAATCGTCCGAGAATTTTCTGAAAAAGGAGAATTCAGAGAAAATTTTAGGTCTACTCCTGACCGGCGGGTGTTTGGGAAGGTCAAGGCAGGAGAATTGGTCTGGATAACCCGTCAAGGATTTCAGGAGGAATATTTAGGAGTTACCATGGAGCCTGCGCGCGCGAAAAGAAATTTGGAAATTACTCTAGGACAATCTGGCACTGAGAATCATGGAAATATTCACAGTTTTTCTGCTTCGGGAAATCGGCTCATGCCGTTTTCCTATGAAGGTTTTGAAGGGGTTGCTGTCGAGGACTTGGCCGGCGGCAAAAAAATGTATATGTTTCACTGGAAAAAAGCCGGTATAAGAATTGCCAAAGATTTAGCAGCGCTCGTTAAAGACCATCCGGATTTGAGCAAAGCCGCGGTTGAAATTTTCTTTCAAGGAAAACTTAAATCCGGAGACGAATACCGGATTGTGTTGGGCAACGAAACCGAACTGCGCGCGGAAATCGCGAAGATTTTGGCCGATCCAAAAAATTTCGAATCAGAATTTGCGCCTCTGGAAGTCTTAATGGCGGCCTTAACGGATACGAACGCGGTCCGCCAAGCCTTCGCTCCGTTTATCGAGAAACTCCTTGATCCCGCGGTGACGAATGAGCAAAAGGCCGAGATTTTGTCCCCTACAAATATTGATAAAGCCTACAAAGAAGCCAGAGGATCTGATCTTGTCTATTTGCAGCATTTTGTCATTAATTTGATTAGGGCGGGATGGAAAAATAATATGCTTATACCGCTTCCTTTAATCGAGCTCTTTGAGGCGTTTTTGGCGCATGAAGATTATGCAGAAATTCTTCGAGCCGCAAAAATAGACATCTTGATTAATCAGGAAGCCAAAAAAACCCGCGATCAATTGAATCCGCCTGCCTCAAATCCGGTTGAAACAGGGCAGGATTCTCCTTCCGCTTCGCCTCGTTTGGTCGATGGGGAGCTTGAATTTGGCAGCATTCCAGACTTTTACGGTTATTTAAAAAAAGAAGAACCGGCAAAACTCGATAATGGAAGGGTGGTCGTCAAACTTTTTGATGATTCCAAGGCCAGCCTATGGCTTCAAACCCACCATATCACATTCAGTTACAAGACGTCCCGCCCGGGCTGGTATTTTTCTCCAGTAGACAATACTAATACCTTGGGATTGGGATTTCATTCCGGCTCCAAACAACATTACGAAGATCCCTTTTTCAAATTCGAGAAGTCCCGGCTAAAAATCTGGTATCAGAAAAATCCGAGAGAAAACGGCCAATTTTCCTATCGCGTGATCGTGACCTTGACCTTATCGCCCGAGCAAAAACAAAAATTGTCGGAAGTATTGGACGAAAAAGCAGTGAGCCTGGACGCTTGGCTCAAGCCTTACGCTTCACCCGAAGGCCATCGTGTGGAGCTTGTGCTGGCAGAGGAACAAAAAAATCCTCCGCAAGCCGCTGCACCAATTCACAAACTTGCTCCTTCTTTTTCTTACGTCGAACTTTCTCCCACCAAAGATTCCCAACAAATTTGGGAAGCCCTTTACGAACCTGACGAAGGCCCGGCGACCGATCCGAATTCTCCCAAGGCGCGAGGAGGGCATAAGATAAATTCCAGTGATGGTAAGCGTTTGGAGGTTTTAGATGAGCAAGAAAATCGTGCCAGTCATTTTGTGACGGACTCTCCCGCGAGTTCCAAAGGCAGAATAGACTTTATAGGGCCTTTTTATAGCATTTTTACCGGCTCTAACCCCACTCAACCATTCATGGGTACCATGGTCGTTGACATCAATATACTGAATGAAATGGCAGGACTAACTTCAGCAGAAACTAAGGCAAATGGGGATTTGACTTTAGATACGTATCGTGGAGCCAATTTCCGGACTCTTTCAGATTATGAGGGAGTTACAGTTAACCGGCGGGGTAATACTATTTTAATCAACTTTCATTACGGGAGTTTAGACAATAGCGGCACACGCGAACTACTTCGTATTATGTACCCATTTATTACGGAATCTTTTCGAATGTTTGTGCTTAAAAGGCTGGAAGATCTTTTTAGAAACGGAATTTCTTTCCAATCTAATGACGGAAGAAATTATCAAATTTCATTTCAATTTAAAGAGCCTATTCCGGCCAATGCTTTTGGATATGACACGGATGAATTTCTCAATTCCCACAAATGGATGTTTGAAAAATCTGGATTGAAGTTTGCAAGGGAGGATGCGTCACAATATTATTTTTTCAGACCCATACCGGTGTGGCCGCAGGGAGGGATTTGGGCGCAGCTTAGCAATGCTAATTACCGTTTCGACATTCTTTTCGCGCGTAACCAGCCGGACCGGAAAGTTATCGGGTACCCTGATTTCGAATCCGGGCATCGGATGGCGGGCGTGAATTTTAATGAAGGGCATACTACATTCAGTTTTTTAAGCAATCCGGCAATTCGGTATAAGGGAGAAGCTGTTCGCGGGCTTGATTTTTCAGATCAAAGTGGAACGTGGGTGCTGACGAACGAGGCTTTTGATTTTCTTGCGGATAAGTTAAAGCAAGATCAAAAAAGTAGAGATTTTACCCTTACGTTAACCGATCCCGACGGCAAAATTTATTTGCTTTCGATTATTGCAGAGAATCATCCCCGCGCCGAGGCGATTATCGCCAAAAACCAAGCTCCCACTTCTTCCACACAGTCTCCGGCCGCGGCTGTGAAGTCCAAGGTCAATTTAACGGCGAAAAAGAAGCCCCTTACGGCCATCACTGATAAATTGCGTCAAATACAACCTGACGATGACACTTTAAAAGAACTTCAGGAAGAAATGCGACAGCCATTTCTTGACAATGCCATTCGTTTTGCGGAAGACGGCGAAATTTCTTATCTTCGCGGGTACATTTACCGCACTTTTAGCGGAGTTCCTGATTTTAATTCATTCAGATTTCATCCGGCCCGCGATTTAATCGAAAAAATTGGCGCGGCTCCGCCGCCGGTTGTTCGCGAAAAAAGAGAATTTTCAGAAATTTTGGATTGGATGAAACAAGAAAGAGAAATTCGCCTTACTGAAACTAACGGCGGAACCATGACCGATGGAATGATGTATGGCATTGAATGGGTTAAAGACTCAGCGCCGGCCATTAAGTTCGCGGGTGGAATGGTGAGCCCAAACGAATTTTCTTTGAATTTGAATGAAGGATGGATGATTGCTAAGGTGGTACGTCAAATACTATTTGAAAAGGGTAAAAAAACGAGACTCTCTGTTCCCACTTCAAGACGGGTTGAAGACGAAGGTTTTGTCGATTTTGTTTTGGAAGAAGGTGTCTGGAGGCTTTATGTGAATGAAAAATTTTATGCCGAATTAAACCAAACTAATTTTCCCTTAGCAGGCTATTATAAAAAAGATGGCGTTCAATTCGCTTTCGAAATTATTCCGGTGGTATCTGCAGACGCAGCCGCTAATCAAGCGCGGGAGAAATCAGCCGGTCCCGATTTACCCGAAGATTCCGGAGCCGGGGATAAAGCCGTAGCGGTTCTTACAGGCGTGATGCCATTTAAGAGTATCCCTAAACTTTATGAATATGCCAAAAAGAACGGGCATCTTAAAAAAGGAGATTTATTATTTGGAAGTAATGAAGCAGATGCGTTAAACATTTCTTCCGATGGTAAGGCCGAGCAAATCGAGCTTCGATTAAAAGATGCATTGGGATGGAATGTCTTCTTTTCAAAAGCCCGCTCCGGAATTTGGGGAAAGCATGAATATCCGCCTTCTGATGATCCAAAGATAACAGCAAGAGCAGGTCTGTGGCCTAGAGCCGTTTCTATTTTCGAAATGCCCGGGATTAAGGAAAGACTCAGATTGGAATATCAACGAGAAGAAGACTCCGCCGGCAATCCCAAAATCTATCTCAAAATTATTTTAGAATTAACCGCTGAGGAATTAGCAAGATTTTACGAAGCTTATCAGAATGCCGAGCTTTATAAGGTAACTTTTTCTAAACCCTCCTTTGAAAATTGGTTGGTTTATGACAAAGACGGCCATCATGTCGAAATCGAAATTGTAGACGCCTCTCAGTCGAGGAAAGGCGGCAAGGCTCCAAAAGCAAAGATATCAAAAGGCTCATCATCAACGGCAGGTACAGCGGCGGCGAAGCCGTTTGAAGTTGATTGGAGTACTGTAGGAGAGCCGGCGTTATTTCCTGCGACGATTGCCGAATTGCTATCGCCGGATACTTCAGAAAAACGCTGGCAAGAGATGCTACAGCCCAAGTTTATCAATGATTTTGTGAATGGCACTTTCAAGGCTGCTGACTCTTCTTATTTCGATGCATCAATTTGGGCGATTTATCAAAGCGCTGAAAAGCAAAATTGGCAGCACCCGCTTATTCTGGCTCAGTTTTTGGATGCGCTTCGCACCCATAATATCAACGCTAGAGATCGTATTCGTTTTGCTCAGCATGACCCTCACATCGATGAACTCCTCGAAAAAGCCCGCGAGCGTGAAAATCAAACCGGCGCGGAACCTGCTTCTACAAAGCCTGCTCCTGGGAAAGGGCCGAAAGCTTCGCTTACAACCGGCGGGGTGTTGAAAACGATTGATGAAATTCGGGAGTATTTTGCACTCAAGGCCAAACGGGACAAAAATTTTCAAAAAAGTCCTCTTTCCGATGATTCCCTGGAAAAATGGTTTCAAAAGGGCGGCAACTCTCAAGGAGTTGCTTTTGAGAGGGCAAATAGAGAAAAAGATAAAGAAATGAATCAGGCGATTTTTTGGCTCTATCAAACATCCTCGTCGAGAAAATATTATTTGTTAGGAATAAGGATTGATGAAAAAGCGGGGCAAGTTATTTTTGGACTTCAACTTAAAAATCCTCCGGGGACCCAGCCTGACGCTGTCAATATCATCAACTCCGTGGCTGTAAAGCTTGAAAATTTCAAAGGGATTCGTGTTCCGCCTGTTCATGAAGCCTTTTATTTCGAATTTATCTTCGATGAATTGCCCGAAGAACTTGTTGAGGCCTTACAAAATGAAGGGTTAAAACCTGAGCGATGGAATGTCCCGGCTTTAGGACAGACCTGGGCAGATCTTACGGTGGTGGATCCTGAAGTGGAAGCTTGGGCTCGATTGCCGATTCAAACGGGAACTGTCCCTAAGGGATATTCGATTTCTGAAAAGGCCATGGATATGACGGATGTTTTGATGCGCGAGTTTCCCGATGAGGATTT
Source organism: Candidatus Omnitrophota bacterium (assembly GCA_016196565.1). The sequence goes on from JACPXK010000052.1 coordinate 10,443, forward strand.
GTTAAAGAGAAAAATTTCTGGAAAAAAATATGAAATTGTCCGTGAACCCAGTGTGGATTATCAAAAAGGAGGTAAGGGGCTTTTGTTGAAAACTTTGCCGGCGGATCAAGACCAATTGGGTGCCACTCAATTAGAATTGGTGACTAAAAGCAGTGCGGGAGAACAGCGTTTTCACTCTCTGATGGCTCATCCCACACCCAATCCGTTGGGCCAAGGTCATTATGGATCTTTCCTGACTTTGGCGCGGGTACTCAGTGGCGGCGGAGCTAAAGATGATCTCCGTTTTGGTTATTCCAATTGGGAATTTGAGGATGATGATATTCCGGGGCAAGACCTTGGCCCAAAAGAAAATTTACTGGGCGCTTATCTTGTTGCCCCGGAAGATTCCGGGAAAAATCGTCCTGAATTTTATATCTTCCTTAATCAAGTGACGGAGGAAATGATCCTAGGATTAACGACGACCGCCGCAGCATTAAAACGTCTTGAAGAGACAGAAACCGACTCGTCTCGAGGCAGAAAGTCAAAAAATGTCGTGGCCAAAGTGTCTTCAGAAGAATTTATGTTTGAGAATGAAAATTTGAAATATGTCATTCGTTGGAATCAGGGGCCCGAAACATCAGCTTCGGGTTCCGAGGCACCCTCAAAATCGCAAAGTTCTGATACGGCAGGGACAGGAGGAAGCGATAAGGGAAGTCTTTCTGTGGGAATTAGCAAATCGCTTGTGAGAGCCGTGGAGATTTGGTTTGGGCGTAATCAAGATAATTTTCCGGCCGCGGCTGTAACGCTTATGGGGGGAACCGACCAAGATGATTTCGGAGCCAGGAGCCTTGCGAACCAGACAATGCGCAGCACGTTTCAATTTGAACCGTTAGAGGAGTTACCCGACGGCAAAAATATTTTTGTCGAGGTCCGGAGGCATGATAATCCTTCGTCTTCTATGGTGACGGGATCGCGGATAAAGATTGTTGTTTACTATACTCCTTCGGCGACCGAAGAAGGGCTGCTTGGCGATTTGTCCGGGAAATTCGCCCGGGAAATGATCGAAAACCAAAAACCGGCCGAGACCATTCGCCAAGAAATTTCGGACATTTTTGACAATCTTCCGGCGCTGTCGGGAGAATCCGAGGCTTCGGTTCCACCTCTTTCTGCTAAACCGGAAGTGCTTACAGATAACTCGGAGATGAATGAAGAATTCTTCAAAGCAGTGAAGGCGTGGCTTGCGCTCAATAAAACGAGTTTCCCTCAAGTGACGGGCACTTCTTCGGCGCGTGACGTAGCTTCGAAAGCGAAGTCCGGAATAAACTCTGTTGAGCTTGCTACTATTCCGAGTGAGATTGACTTTCGAGAATCATACTCATTGCCCAATCCGAGTCGGGGTTTTTCAATTACTTCTATACGCTCTACGCCGCCTGATCTTCCATCCACGGTTTATCGAAATTATAGGTTAAAAATTCAGGTGCTTTACAATTCCAGAGCGATAAGGGAGAACGTGCTTGCTGTGTTGTGCGATTTTCTATCTGCACGAATGGTTCAGGATCAGAAACCTCCCGAGATGATTCGCCAGGAAATTTTAGGGACACTGGAAACCAGCCGCCAGTTTTCCCAGGTACCGAAAAACCGGATGCAGGAATTAATCGCTTTTCTTAAATCCCGCCAAATGCAGCAAGCGAAACCGGAAAATCCCATTATTTTTGATTTAACATCAAGGGATTGGGATTTTTCGGTCTGGGTTGATCTTGAAAATTTAGCGGAACGAAGCACGCTTTTTACGAATCGGACCAATGTGCTTCTTTTTGATCCTGAATCCAATTTTATTTTTGCTAAAGGCGGAGTAGATATTTCCTATACGCATTTATCACGTTTATCGAAGGCTTGGTTTGATCCCAGCAGAAACGCCGTTCTGCTTGTAGAAAAAACATTCGGGGAACTTTTTGAAATCAATCTCACAACTTCCACATTCAAAAGCATCGGAAGAAAAGAATCGGAGCTATCTAAAGCCGCTGATCGCATAGAGCTTTGGGATGATACAACTTCCCGGCAGGAAGGATCTGCGCCGGCCAACACAGCAGCGCTTTCGGGTGATCAAATCGGCGAATTGTTTTTGAACGCCGTAAAAATATGGTTTGCGGAGAACAACGAAAATTTCCCTCAAATCATAAGGCGCTCTTCGGAGCCTTGGGCTATAGCGGAAAGTGGCCGGGCTAGTACGGTGATTGAAGTCATTCCTTCTGAAATTAGCTTTGAAGAGGAAAGTTCGTTGCCGGAGCCAGCTCGTCTTTTAATGGATATTGAAGAAAACCCTCGGCCCCGTTCTGATTCTACGGATACTTACTATGAAGGTTCTAGCTCCAAAATGAAAGTATTTTACAGCGGCAGGACAAACAGAATGAATTGGCTCAATCAATTATCCGGTGTCCTGGCGGAAAAAATGGTTGAAAATAAAAAAAACCCCGAGGTCATTAGCAATGAAATACTGAGAATTCATCAAGCTCTTGCTGAAATGCCGCAAGTTCCAGAAAACAGAATGCAGGAATTAATTGATTTTCTTAAAGCTGAGGGCATGGAGCAGGTTCAGCTTGATAATCTTGAACGTTTAAAAAATTTGATCGCAAGGAACCCAAGCCTTGATGGCTGGGTTGATAAGGAAGGGCTTTTGGAAAGAAGCGTGCTGTATGTCGCAAAGAAACCACAGTTTGTCGATGATAAAAGGGATAAAGCTCTTCTGCTTGATCCCAAATCAAACGTGATTTTTGTCATGACGAATGGAACTTTGAGTGCTTCAGGATCCACGGCGGAATTGCCTCGTTATGTTCTTCGTGACATGACCTATTATTACTTGGGCTCTTTTCCCAAGATGTGGTATGACCCCAATGGCCGTTTTCTTTTTGCCCGTGTGTTTTCAGGACAAGAGAGCAAAATTTTGGCCATGGATCCCGATACGGCAGAGTTTGAAGTGATTGATATGACGGAGTCTGAGCTTGAGTCAGTTGAGGTGCGTTTGGTGAGACTTTGGGATGATACCAAGGCAGGAACAACGCCGCCAACGCCGGTATCAAAGCCTGTCAGCCTTGCCGGCAAAGCTCTATTGACTGGTAATGTCGTTGGAGTGCCGGCCAACGGCGTTAATTTAATGGACATACGCAGACTGGACGCTAAATTTGCGAATACTTCCGATAAAGTCCGGAAAATGTTTCCCTCCGATGTCCGGGTTGGAACGCGTGATATTGACGGTAAAAAGGCCATCTTGATTACGGATACCAATAATACCGAGATTCTGGGTTTTTTACGTGATGAGTTAGTGATTAGGAATAATACTCGTTGGAATGATAAGGTCGCTTTTACATTGAAGTCTAAAAAAAATAATTTTTGGCTGGAGGTAACGTTGGGGGGATTTCTCGACTCCTTTGAATTCAATCGTCCATCAGCGACTAGGCTTAAGGCCGTTTATTTTGTGCTTAAACAAGATTCTTCCATCAAGAAAAACGAACTCTATTTTTTCTTTGAAAGCGTGAACGATTTGACCCGCAAGTTTGTTCAATCCTTCAAGCAATATTTGAATGAAAAAAATTTTGGAGGACAAATTCTTTCCGAGGACAGTAGCGATAATTTTATTGCGGAAAATGATTATCTGAGATTAGTGCTCGCTGCCGCGCCGGCCTCTTTGCTGGAAACCGAAGCGCAAACGTTTGAACGTTACTATCCCGCGGACCTAAACGGTGTTCTGGATTATTTGCGTTATGAAGGTGAAAGGATAGTTGAAGACAAAACTTGGTTTGCCTTCAATCTTGCTGAGTATGAAGAGGAAAGGACAGAAAAACTGCAGTTGCCGGTACCCTTTATATTGGACTTAGATCTTGTTCGGCAAGTTGTTGCTTTTCTTTTATCCGGACAAGATTCTAATCTATTTCTTAAGGATGAATCGAAAACTGAACAAGCTGACATTATTGACAGAGTGGCTCGGGATTTTGACCCGGAAATGCTGGCATACAGACGCGTCGCTCAACGAAGACGCAGTGAAATGCGGAATGACGAAGATAACCGTATGCTCACGGAAATTGAGTACGGGAAAGAAAGCGGCTTCATAAGTTCTTACGATGTCACACCGTCGGCGGAGATTCTGAAAAAAATCGGGCTGGAAGGATCGGAAGGCATTAGAAAAATCGAAGTGGTCCAAAATCCCGTCAAAAAACCGGGAGACAATTTATTTATCCATTTAGATGCAGAAGATATTCTTTATTCTTGGGACGGGCTTTCCACCGAGTTGGGAGAATTAGGATTCAATTTTCAGGGCGAAAGCCATCTGGCCATTCGCCGTACGAATGAAGACGGCACGGTGGATATTTTGATTCGCGAATCACTTTTCGATGCCTTGTCAGCGGATGCCGTTCGTGAATCCATCAAATATGCTAATGTCAATTTTGTGAAAACACCGCTGCCGCGCCTGACCCAAACAAAGTTCATTTTGGTGACGCCGTCTGTGATTGGCCGCAATTACGGCATTGCCCGCACGATCGGGATTTTAGGGGCGATGGGTTATAAGGTGTTCGTTCCGGTTGTGAAAGTGCCAGGCACTTTTCAGGGGGACAGGCAGTTTTTTGAGGCGTATCACTTGGCCGGATTAGTAGAAGCGGGAATCGTCATCCCGCTTGAAGGAACGGGGGCCGAATTAAAACAAGAGATCACGCGCGCGGCGGGAAGACAGCTTAAAACGCAAGACATGGTGACATTATCGATCGGCGATGAGCTTAATGAAGAAGAACTGAAAAAATATTTAAACCTAAAATTAGATGAGGATGTGCTCGGGGTTTCCGCCACCAAGCGGGCGGATTATCCCGTGCTCTTACTGGGAGCGAAGCTTCAAGCTCAGCCGGGAGAAATCGATCATCTGGGCCCTGAAATGATAACCCGTGTTTCGAATCACCAGTGGCAGCTCCATCACACGCCGCCTTCCGAAATGAGCTTCTTATTAATCGAAGAGATACGCCGTTATCAGGCAATGGACGAAAATTTAAAATCCGCGGCGTAAGTAGCTTTTCAAGCTGTTTGAGAAGGGCGGGGAGGTAAAAAATCCGGCTCATGAAGAGCGTTTGAAAATTTTCTTGATGCCTTTAGCCCCGCGTATTTGTTTGGCATTAGACCGCTCTTTTTTCACAAGATGATCCAATCTCTGCAAAGCTTCATGAGAGTAAGGGCTATTATAAAAATCGATCCGTGCTTGATCATGAAGTTTACGTGCTTCTTTGGCCACTTCTTTTTTCCACCTTCTGACTTCAAGCAGCGCTTTAGACTCTCTTTCATTTTTTCTTTTCATAAATTAACGGCCTCCACAGAAAAAATAATTTCCATGGAAAATCGAGCAAGCTAAAAGCTCGATCCTATTGATTTAAGCAGCTTTTTTATCTTGTTCTTTGATTTCGATGGAGAATTTAAGCCCGGCGGCGTTCAAAAGATTTTTGATCGTGAAAAGCCCGGGGTTGCCTTTTTCGGAAAGCATGCGGTAAGCATGTTCCCGGCTGATTTGTGTTATTTTTGAAAATTTGCTCAAGCCGCCCTGGGCTTCCGCCACATCTCTTAATGCGAGCAAGAATACCCGCGGATCTTCGTCTTCGAGAGAAGCGTTCAGATAGCCTTCAGCATAACGTAAATTTTTCAGTCGATTAATTAAATCTTCTTTATAAGTCGGGATTTTATTTTTTTTCATGGAAGCCTCTCCTTGAAATTTTGCCAATAATCGTACGCTCTTTGAATGTCTTTGCCTTGCGTGGATTTATCTCCTCCGCAAAGCAGAAGAATAATCCTGTTTGCTTTTCTTCCAAAATAGACCCGATAACCGGGACCGTAGTAAATTTTCAATTCGAATACTCCGTTGCCGACCGGTTCGCATTTCCCAAAATTACCTAAGCGGAGCCGTGCAAGGCGAGCACTAATAGTAGTTTGTGTCCGGAAATCATTCAACGATTCAAACCATACCAGAAAAGGAGCGAGTCCATTTTTTGTTTTATAGTATTCAAGCTCCCATACTTCTTCGTGGTCCGGCACTTTAAAAGCTCCTCGAATTGTAGTTTATATATCACAACCTGTCAAGCCATGAGAATACCGGAGATATAAAATATAATCAATATAATTATTTATTATAGATAATATTAAATCTCACACCTTCGGCAGAACTCTAGCCAATGGTTGGAAAAATCTAAAAAATGCTGATGGATTTGGTGAGGGCGATCAGGGGTGAGGGGAAAATGCCGATCGCGGTGATGGCGATCAAAAGAAGGGCGACGGTGAAGTTGAGGACTTTGGAACTCGGGAGTGAAGCTTCGCTTGGTGAGGGGACAAGGTACATCATCCGCACGATTTTGAAATAATAGTAAGCCGCGACGGCGCTGTTGAGGGCGGCCGCGATGGCCAGATTCACGAAGCCCGCTTCCAGGGCGGCGGCGAAAACATAAAACTTTCCGATAAATCCCGCCAGCGGCGGAAGTCCCGCCAAAGACAAAAGAAAAACCGTCATCGCAGCCGCGAGAAAGGGCGATCGCTTTGAAAGCCCCGCGTAAGCCGAGAGATCATCGCTTTCCAAATAATTAGAAACCGCGATGACTACGAGAAAGACTCCGAGATTGGTCAGCGTATAAGCGACCAAATAAATCAAAACCGCCGTGATTCCCGTCCCAGAAAAAACCGCGACACCCATCAAAATATATCCCGCCTGCGCGATGCTCGAATACGCCAAAAGCCTTTTGATATTGGTCTGCGCCACGGCAATGACATTGCCGAGTGTCATGGTCACGATGGATAAAATTGTAATCGTCACAGACCAATGAGGCTTGAAGCTTGAAAAGGCAATGGCGAGCACTCTCAACAAAACGGCGAATCCCAAGGCCTTGGGGCCCACGGTAAGAAAGGCCGTGACCGGAGTCGGGGCGCCTTCATAAACATCGGGGGCCCAAAGATGAAAAGGGGCCATGGAAATCTTGAAGCCGATGCCGGTGATCAGCAGTAAAAAACCGATCATGCCGATGGGTTCAAACCCCGCTTGCGTAATTTTGGCGCCGATTGCCGAAATTTCCAAAGAACCCGTAGCACCGAATAAAAGCGACATGCCGTAAAGCATAAGGCCCGAGCAAATGCTTCCGAAAAGAAAATATTTTAGGGCGGCCTCTTTGGATCGCCCGTCTTTTTTGATAAAACCGACCAATAAATAAGAAAGGAGCGACACGAATTCTATCGCCAGGAAAATCATCAGAAGATTGGTGGAAGAAGCCATCAGGATCAATCCGAAGGCCATGAAAAGGAAAAGCGAAGTGAATTCACCCCGCATTTTTTCTTGCAAAGGCGGATAGGTGTAGCCTGCCAAAAGTGAGACGGCGACAATACCGAGCGCGCCGTAACGGAAAAAATGAGTGAAACGGTCGAGGGTGAAAAATCCGAAGAAAAGGGGATGGGCTTCGGACGGCGCGGAAGCAAAAAATCCGGCAATCACCAAAGTGGCCAGGGCGAGGACAAATACCTGATTCCCTGCCGAAGGCCGGCCCTCTGGGCTATTCTTCGAGAAAAAATCCACCACCAGCACCAAAAAAGCGCCGGCTAGCAGAATGGATTCGGGAAGAAAGAATTTTAAACTATCAAGTGCGTTCACCGGGTCTAGGCTCCGAGACGGGTAAGAAGCGCCTGAATCGTGGGGCTCATATACGCCAGAATGGCTTTGGGATAAACGCCGATGGCAAGAATCAAAAGGCCGAGCGGCACCAGCGTGAAAATTTCCCGCCCGTTGATTTCCGCCAAATGATCTTTCCACTTGGGATTAAGAGGTCCGAGAAGCACGCGCTGAATCATATAGAGAAGATAAGCGGCGGCCAGGATGATGCCGATGCAGGAGAGTGCCGTAAAGAGTTTGCTGTATTGATAGCTGCCGAGCAAAACCATAAATTCGCTGATAAAGCCGCTTAGTCCCGGAAGGCCGAGAGAGGCCATGGAGAAAAAGGTGAGAAGTCCCGCGTAAACCGGCATTTCGGCGCCAAGGCCGCCGAAGGCATTCATGTCGCGTGTATGGGCCCGGTCATAAAGCACGCCTACTAATAAGAAGAGCCCGCCCGTAATCGTGCCGTGATTGAACATTTGCAAAAGCGCTCCATTCATGGCATTGGGCGTAAGGGCGGCGAGTCCCAGCAAAATAAAACCCATATGGCTGACGCTGGAATAGGCCACCATTTTTTTGAAATCGGTTTGGGCCAGCGCCACAAATCCTCCATAAATAATTCCGATAATGGCCAGTATTGCCATCGCGGGGCGAAACCACTGTGCGGCCTCGGGAAACATGGGATAGCTGAAACGAAAGAATCCGTAAGTTCCCATCTTTAAAAGAATAGCGGCCAGAATGACGCTGATCGGAGTCGGGGCTTCCACGTGGGCGTCGGGCAGCCAGGTATGAAAGGGGAATACCGGCACCTTGATGGCAAAGCCGAGGAAAAAGGCGAGGAAAACAATTTTTTGAAATCCAAGCGCCCAGGATTTGGAAGCAAGCTCCACAATATTGAAAGTATGGGGATCGGAATTAAAATAAAGGGCCAAAATACCGAGCAGCATAAACAAACTTCCCGCCAGGGTATAAAGAAAAAATTTGATGGCCGCGTATTCTTTGCGCGGGCCGCCCCAAATCCCGATCAAGAAATACATCGGGACCAGCACCACTTCCCAGAAAATATAAAAAAGGAAAAGATCGAGGGCCATGAAAGTTCCCATCATGCCGGTTTCAAGCAGGAGATAAAGGAAGTAATATTCCTTTTGTCTTTCTTTGATGCCGAAAGAGGCGATGCAGGCCAAAAACGAAATCAAGGCAGTGAGTGTGACCATCGGAAGGCTGATGCCGTCCACCCCGAGCGAATAATGCACGTTGAATTGGGGAATCCAGAGCGCCTTTTCCACGAGCTGAAAGCCGGGGTCCGCGGGATTGAATTTAAAGAGCGCGCAAAGGGCGAAAAGCCCCGTGAAAAGGGTGATCGCGGTGGCCGCCCATTTAATGGAGGCGGTGTTGGATTTCGGGATAAATAAAAGCAAAATCGCTCCCGCGAGCGGCGTAAAAACAATCCATGAAAGAATATGAGAGGTCATAAGAACTCCTTAAGTTTTAAATTCGAAAAATAGAATTAATAAAACGCTCAAGAAAACAATCAAAAGATAATTCTGCACCAGGCCGGTTTGAATGCGGCGCAGTATCGCGCTAAAAATTTGCGTGATATGCCCCACCAAATTAACCAGTCCGTCCACAATGTGTTTATCGATCCAATAATGAATATTGCTTTTCCACAGCGTCAAAAATCCAACGCCGTTCACGGCACCGTCAATCACCTTTTGATCAAAACCAAAAAGCGCGCGGGACAAAGCGAGGAAAGGACGGACGATGATGGCGTTATAAATTTCATCGAACCAGAATTTATTTTGCGAGGCGACGTAAAGCGGCTTGAAAAGACCCGCCACTTTTTCCGGAAGTCCGAGATTCGTCAAATAAAAAAGTGCCGCGAAAAACAGTCCGCCGAAGCCTACGGCAAGCGAGGTGATGATGACAAAATTGCCGCTCGTGGGTTCGCCGCCGCTGTGATGTCCGCCTACGATGAAACTTTGAAACCAATGATGCGCCCAGGGAGAACCGGGAAGGCCCACCACAATCGAGCCGATGGCCAGAACCCAAAGGGGAAGGGTCATGACGGCCGGGGATTCATGGGCATGAATTTTATGATTACGGAGTTTTCCGAAAAAAGTCAGAAAGGTGAGACGGAACATATAGAAGGAGGTCATGAAGGCCGTCACCACAAGAATCCAAAAAATGGCCATGGTCTCGGGCTTGTAAGCGGCCACGAGAATTTCGTCTTTGCTCCAGAATCCCGCCAGCGGGGGAATGCCGGCAATGGCCAAAGTCCCGATTAAAAAGGTAAAGGCTGTCGATTTCATTTTGCCGAAAAGGCCGCCCATTTCGCGAATGTCCTGCGTGTGCGTGCCGTGAATCACACTGCCGGCGCCAAGAAAGAGCAGGGCCTTGAAAAAGGCATGCGTCATGAGATGAAAATTTCCGGCGGCAAATCCTCCGAGGCCGAGGGCTGTGACCATAAATCCAAGTTGTGAAATCGTGGAATAGGCCAGCACCTTTTTAATGTCCGTGGCCGTAAGCGCGATAAAGGCCGCCATGAAAGCGGTAATGGCTCCGATGGTCGTGACAATCGAAAGAATCTGCGGGACTTCTTCAAATAAAGGGAAAGACCGGGCCACAAGATAAACACCGGCTGCCACCATGGTCGCGGCATGAATGAGCGCGCTGACAGGAGTCGGGCCTTCCATGGCGTCCGGAAGCCATACATGAAGCGGAAATTGTGCCGATTTTCCGATGGTACCGCAAAAAATCAAAAAGGCTGCGAGCGGCAAAAAAGCCGAACCATGCGCTGCTTTGGAGGCATGCTCAAGTTCAGGGAAACTTAAAGTCCCGATGGTCACAAACAAAGTCATCATTCCTAAGAAAAATCCCACATCGCCCACGCGCGTGGTCATAAATGCCTTTTTCGCCGCATTGGCCGCAGAATTTTTCTCAAACCAAAATCCGATCAAAAGATAAGAACAAAGCCCCATGATTTCCCAGGCCATGAAGAAAAGAATGTAATTGTTGGCGATGACAAGCGTGAGCATCGCGAACATGAAAAGCGAAAGATAAGCGAAGAAACGGGAAAAGCGCGCGTCGTCATGCATGTAACCGACGGAATAAATTTGAATGAGTGTGCCGATGATCGTGACCACAAAAAGCAGGCTCGCGGCCGGGGCATTGATGTAATAGCCGAATTTTAATTCGTAAGTGCCGAGCGTGAGCCAGGTAGCTTCCTTTAATAGAGTGTGCCCGCCAAGGGCCACATCCGCTATGATGGGAAGTGCGATAGCGCAGGAGACAAGGCTCGCCAGAATGGAAACCCAGGCGGCGTTACGGCCGAGGCGTTTGCCGAAGAAAATGTTAATGGCAAAAGCGGCCAGCGGAAAAACCGGAATAAGGCACGGAAAATTCGTCATCATTTCCTCATTACCATTTCATCAAATCCACTTCATCCGCCAACACGGTATTCCGCACCCGGTAAAGGGCGAGAATAATGGCAAGTCCCACGGCAATCGCGGCAGCGGCCATCGCGATCATAAACACGGCAAAGACCTGCCCGGTTTCCGGGGCGAGCGAAGTGGTTTTCGAAAAGGCCACCAAATTAATATTGGCGGCGTTCAGTATCAGTTCAATAGAAAGCAAAATGCTGATCATATTCCTTCTTGTGAGTGCGCCGTAAATTCCGATGACGAGTAATAGGGCGCTGAAAATAAGAAAATGCTGAAGGGGAATGATCACGATTCTTTGTCCTTTTTGGCAATCACAATGGCGCCGATTAAAACCGCGAGCAAAATGACAGAAATGACTTCGAAGGGAAAAACAAAATTCCCCATTAAGGCGCTGCCAAGATCCGCAGTGCTGACGTGGACCTGAGTGATGGCCGGATTGACGGGCCAGGGAGTATGCAAAATGGTTTTTGTCAGAAAATAAAGAAAGGCCAGAGATCCCGCTAAGGCAATCAAACTTTGCCGGTTGGTTTGGGGAAGTGATTTATCCGTCAGCCGCTGGGTCAGCATGATGACGAAAATGACGAGCGTGATGACGGAGCCCACATAAAGCAGGACTTGAACGGCGGCCAAAAATTCGGCATGAAGCACAATATAAATGCCCGCGGTCCCGAGCAGCACGCCCACGAGTGCCAGGGCGGCATAGAAAAGATTACGAAGCGTTACCACGCCGATAGCCGCGATCACACTTCCGAGCATCAACGCGTAAATCGCAATTTTAACAATGAAATTTAAGGGTTCCACTTTACTCCACGAAACGGTAAACGCGCTTTTCAGGCGTATAGCCTTGATTTAATTTCGTAAGACCCCAAAAAGTAATGACGAGAATGCCTGTGGTCCAAATGCCTTTTGAAATACCGGGAATAAAATACCAAACTCCCGTCGCCACGATATTGACAAGCGTGAAAGGAAGCAGGAATTTCCAAGCGAGCCCCATCAATTGATCGACCCGGAAGCGCGGCAAAGTTCCGCGAAACCATATCATGATGAAAATGAGAGCGTAAGTTTTAATAAAAAACCAAAGCCAGGAAGGAAGAAAAGCCGGGCCTTGCCATCCGCCCAAAAACAAAGTAGCGGCCAAGCCCGAAACCGTGAAGGAGTTCATGAACTCAGCCATGTAGAACAAGGCAAACTTCATGCCGCTGTATTCGGTGTGAAAGCCGGCCACGATTTCGGATTCGGCTTCCGGCAAATCAAAAGGGGAACGGTTACATTCGGCCACGCCGCAGAGAAAAAAGATAAGGAAGGCGAAAAATCCCCAGGGAGTGGTCACAAACCAGCGGCCGGCCTGGGCCTCGACAATGGCATTGGTGGAAAGAGAACCGGTGATAATAATGACGGGCACGACGGAAAGCACCATCGGCACTTCATAAGAAATCATTTGGGCCACGGAACGCATGCCGCCGAGAAGCGAGAATTTATTACGCGATCCCCAGCTGGCCAGAAAAATCGCGATGGTGGTGGTAGAAGAAATCGCGATGAAATAAAGCAGGCCCACATTTAAATCGACAGGCGTCATGCCGCGTCCGAAGGGAATGACCGCGAAAACTAAGAGTGCCGGAATCACAATCAAAATGGGTGCGGCAAAATGAAGAATGGGATCCGCGTCACGAGGCACGATGTCTTCTTTGGTGAGCATTTTGACGCCGTCGGCAAGCGGCTGCAACAGTCCCCATTTGCCCACGCGATTGGGGCCGATACGGTTTTGCATGCGGCCGATCACTTTTCTTTCCAGGAGCGTCAAATACATCATGGTGACGGGACCCAAAATCGCAATGGCCGTGATGCTGATCATAATGGACATGAGCACTAGCGTCCATTCCGGCAAAATGGGCTTGGCCAGATTAAGAATTGTCTCTTTAAAATTGACGAAAATTGTTTCCATGTATTCTCATCGTCATCCTGAACCACCGAAGGTGGTGAAGGATCTCAGAATGACGGTTAAGGTTGTGCTGGCGGTTTAGGTTCTTCCGGTTTAGGTTGCTGTTGCTGAGCCGGAGGCGGCTGCTGCGCGGCCTGTTTGGCTCGCTCGGCGGCGGCTTTTGCGGCAGCTTCGGCCGCGGCCTTCTTTTTTTCTTCCGCTTCTCTTCGCCGGTTGTCAATCGCCTCGGCATCGGTCGGACGGATTTTATGAAAATATTCATTCGACTTTAACAAAGCTTCTTTGTCATAAAGCAATTTTGTCTGACGGTCCGTGGTGCTGGCAATTTCAAATTGATGATCCATATAAATAGCGTCAAAGGGGCAGGCCTCTTCGCAAATGCCGCAATTCATGCAAACCGTGAAATCAATATCAAAAATCGCGGGCTTCTTGAGAGGTTTGCCGTCTTTATCGAATTCGCGGACAATATAAATGCATTTGGGGGGACATTCCTTGGCGCAAATATCGCAGGCGACACAACGAAGATTGTCCGGCGTTTGATCGTAAATCAAAAAGGGAAAATTCCGGAAGCGTTCTTTTTCCGCGAGGCGCTTTTCCGGATATTCCACCGTAAAAATCGCGCCGTCTTCTCCGGGCTTGTGGAAATAGGAGGTAAAAAAATTTCTCAATGTCACCATCATGCCTCGAACTACACCCATGCCGAAAATCATTAGTGATCCACCTCTCCGAGCACAATATCCACACTGCCCAGAATGACGATGGCATCCGCCACCTTTTGCCCGATACACATATCTTCGAGAATGGTTAAATTGATAAGGGAAGGGGCGCGCACATGATAACGCCAGGGTTGAGGCGTGCCGTCCGAGACCACATAAAAGCCGAGCTCGCCTTTGGGGGCTTCCACGCGGCCGTAAGCATCACCCACCGGCGGCTTGAAATTGCGCGGCTGCTTGATAAAAGAAGCCATTTTGCGATTGACCACATCCCCGGCCGGAATATCTTTTAAGGCCTGTTCGAGGATTTTCAGGCTCTCACGCATTTCGAGAATGCGCACGTAATAACGGTCATACACATCGCCTTTTTCGCCAAACGGAACACGGAAATTAAAACGGTCATAAATGGAATATTTGTCCACTTTGCGAATGTCATAACCCACGCCGGAGGCACGGAGCATGGGGCCGGTGATGCTGGCATTAATCGCAAGCTCCGCCGGAAGAATGCCGACATTTTGACAGCGCATACAGAGAATTTCATTTTTGGTAAGAAGGGTTTCGAATTCATCCAGGAATTTGGGAAATTTTTGGATAATGCCTTTGATTTTTTCAAGCGTTCCCGAAGGCATGTCCATTTTGACGCCACCAAAACGGAAATAATTGCACATCATGCGCGAACCGGCCACCTCTTCGAAAATATCGAGAATTTTTTCGCGCTCGCGGAAGGCGTAAAGGACAGGCGTGAAAAACGCGCCGAGATCGTTTAAAAGAAACCCGATTACCGAAACGTGATTCACGAGGCGGGTGAGTTCTGCCATGATTACGCGAATGTATTGCGCTCTTTCGGGCACTTCGACATTGGCGAGCTTTTCTACCGTGAGGGCATAAGCGAAATTATTCGACATGGAATTAAAATAATCCAGCCGGTCGGTATACGGCATGGAAGCGGCATAAGACATATTCTCGGCGATTTGTTCGTGATTGCGGTGGAGATATCCCATCACCGGCTTGAGCGAGACGATATTTTCCCCGTCCAAGACAATATTCATGCGAAACACCCCATGGGTAGAAGGGTGCTGCGGACCCATATTGATTTCCAGGGTCTGAGTATCAAAAGTCGGATCTTGTAGAGTAAATGTCTTTTCCATAATTTAGAGAAGCCTGGCACCGAGGGGCCTGGCCCCTTTTGTTTTTATTCCGGCTCCGCTTGGCCGGGCTTTTGGGCCACGGCGCGCTTTCCTTGTTTTTTAAGCTCTTCGGCCTTTTGTTTCATTTCCGCCGGCACAGGCACGCCGTTTTTTTCCAGCCACTGAACATCTTCTGCTTCGAGGGTTTCAGAATCTTCCTGTTGATAATCTTTACGCATGGGATAGCCTTCGAATCCTTCCCACATAAAGAGGCGCCTTAAATCAGGATGATTTTCATAAACGATGCCGTACATATCGTAATTTTCCCGTTCCTGGAATTCCGCGCCGCGAAAAATCGGAACCACGGAAGGAATTTTGGGATTTTCGCGCTTCACACGGATTTTCACTACCACCGTGCCGGATTGCTTTTCCATGGAATAAAGATGATAAACCGATTCCAAATATTCCAGATAATCCACACCGGTCACGGAGGATAAATAATCAAGGCGGAAATCGGGGGACTCTTTCAAAAAGCGCATGACTTTGGGAAGGTCCTGAGGATTTTCAACCAAAATGGATTCGCGCGAAAGTGTGATTTTTACTCCCGGCAAAGCAGCTTCGATTTTGGATTTGATTTCAGCGGCCGTCATGATTTTGCTCCAGCTGCCGGTGGAGGTGTTGACGGAGAAACGGGCGCAGCAGCCGGGGCTGCGGGTTTTGGCGCCGCCACCAAATCAAGATTGGGCCCTTTGGCTTTCTTCCCGATCAAAATAGGCTCGCCGTAACGCTCTTTGCGATGATCCACTTCCCGCGGCTGCCAAATTTCAGGATTGAATTTCGGAATGAGGCCGTTGGGTCCAAATTCCGGAACCGGATATTCGCGCTTCAAACCTTTTTGATACCATTCTGCTTTTTCAATTTCCTGACTATCAATTTTTCTTTGAAGTTCCATTAATCCATAAAGAAGGGCCTCAGGGCGGGGAGGGCATCCCGGCAAATGAACATCGACCGGAATATAGCGGTCAATGCCGCGCAAAACATTGTAGCCATCAATGAAAGGTCCGCCGGCAATGGAGCATGCGCCCATGGTGATGACATATTTGGGTTCGGCCATTTGATTGTAAAGCCGCACCACTTGAGGCGCCATTTTTTTGGTGACGGTTCCGGCAATAATAATGAGATCGGATTGGCGGGGAGAGGGGCGGAAAAGTTCAGCGCCGAAACGCGCGATGTCATAACGGGCGCAGGCGGTGGCAATCATCTCAATGGCACAGCAGGCCAGCCCAAATTGCATGGGCCAAATGGAGGAACGCCTTCCCCAATTATAGAGCTCATTCATTTTGGTGACGACAATGCCTTTTTTGGCCAGTTCGCTTTTTAAACCTTCATCAACCGCAGAAACATTTTTCGCAAAGGCCATTTAATTTTCCCTTATTCCCATTCCAGGGCGTTTTTGCGCCAAGCATAAACCAAGGCAAGGGCTAAAATTCCGATAAAAATCACCATTTCGACAAAAGCAAAGAGACCAAGCTGTCTAAAAGCCACGGCCCAGGGATAAATAAAGATGGTTTCAATATCAAAAATAAGAAAAACGAGGGCAAAAATGTAATATTGAACCCGGAATTGAATCCAGGGGTCGCCTTCGGCTTGCAGGCCGCATTCATAACTTGCGTTTTTGATGGCGGAAGGTTTTTTGGGGGCTACGAAATAGGCCAGAATAATCGGAAGGACGGGAAACACAAGAGCGAACAAAACAAAAATAAAAATAAACAGATAATGATAAAAATAAGAATTTGTTTCCATAACTCGGCCATTATAAAGGGAATAGAAAAAATGTCAAAGCCTGTCAGTCTTTGAAATTTTCCGTCACAAGCGCCAAAACACCGGAATAATGATGCAGGTGATTGACGAAATCGAGGGGGGCGATTTCTCCGTAGGTAAAAAATCCTAGGATAGGAATTCTGGGGAAGAATTGGCGTATCATGCGGATGTCGACATTCGGCTCGCCGTAAAGGGACCTGCCGCGCGCGCAGCAATTGAAATAAAAACCGAATTTCGGCTCGGAAGGGATGATTCTGGATTTTAAATCCATCAGCATCACGGCCAAATCATCTTTGGCCCGCTCGGGATCGCGCACCGTAAACGTCACGAAATCTCCTTGTTCCACCGGGCTGGCGCAAGTCAAAAGTCCTTTTTGCGCATTAAAGCCCATGATGTGGCGGATAAGATAAGAAGATTTTGAAAATTCAGTTTGAAAACTTCGAAGCGGAAGCCCGAGAAAAACTTGCTCGAGCAGTTCATTGACATCGCTTGTATCCATATGAGCAAGGGATTCCAGCAGAATGTCATAAGCGGGCCGGCCGTCCATTTCATAAATCATATGACCATCCGCCCGCGTAATTTGAACCGGCTCGCCGCAGGGCTGGCAGGATTGGGTGACGCCCATTTCGATACGCAAATTATTTCCGCCAAGGACAACACCCGAGACGGCGTCATAAGTGGATTCTTTACCTTCGATTTGAAAAGTCATGTGGCGGCGGCCGTCATTTCCGGAAGTCCCTCCCATCAAGGTCAAATGGCCGTAATTATTTTCGAATCCGTCGAAGAAAGCGGAACTTTGAAAACTGTAGGCATCCGGAAAAATCATGGCGGCGGCGGGATTAAAATCAATTTTTTTCACGAATTCCGCCAAATTTTGCCCGGCTTTAAAACTGCTTTCCTGAAGATTTTTAATCAGAAAGGGAGCGGCCTCCAGAGTGTCGGATTCAACAACCATGACACTGACGCCGTATTTGGCTTCCCATTCGCTGATTTCGGTGAGCACGCCATAACCGCTCGAGCCGATCACGTGTTTGGCGCCGGTGATTTTTTTTACCTTCTTCAGAATCTTGCCGTAATCGCTGCGGCGGGGAGCTGTGGCAAAAACAAAAGCGAGAGAGGCGCTTGAAACGTCGGCTTTGATAAGTGCATTTGAAGATGCTTCTTCGGCGGCTTTTTCCGGGACAGGATGATCCGAGTACGATGTTGCTGCCAGAATCATGCGCGCATTATAAAAGGAAGAAACGCTCGATGCAAGTAATGATTCAAAAATTTAGAAAAAAACCTTCATTGATTCCAAGAAAAGACAACCTTACAATGATTTCGAAGCCAAGGAGGCATTCAATTTGATGGAAACACTGACGGTCGGATGTGCCATGATTGAAAAAGAAGGAAAATTTTTGATTGCCCAGCGGTCTCCCGGCATGCCTTATGCCGGTTATTGGGAATTTCCGGGTGGGAAACGCGAAAACGGAGAATCGCTGGAAGAGTGTCTGGTGCGTGAAGTCGCCGAAGAGCTCGGCATTTGTATCCGCGTTCAAAAATTCTTTGCTCAGAAGGATTTTGAGTATCCGCATAGAAAGGTTTCGCTTTTTTTCTATTTTTGCGGAGTGGTGAGCGGAAGGCCTGCCAAACGGGAATGCTTTGACTTTGCCTGGGTGATGCCCGGTGAAATGAAAAACTTCCGGTTTTTGCCGGCGGATTGGGAAATTATTGATTATTTAATACGCACAAGAATCTCGTCATCCTGAGCGAAGCGAAGGATCTCGCTTCGAGATTCTTCGGCCCTTCGGGCCTCAGCCCATGACTTCCACAAATAGTTTATGGGAAGTCAGGACAGTCCTTTAGGGCAGAATGACGTCTAATCGTATTTCTCGAAAATGATTTGCTCTTTGGCAAAGCCCATTTCCAAGGCGGTTTTTTGGACTTCATTGATCATATTGGTGAGGCCGCAAATATAGACATGTTTATCGCGGGGATCGGTAATGTATTTCTTCAGCATGAACTGAACGTATTGGCTTTCGCCCTTCCACGTTTTGGGACGTGAAACCGTAAAGACATTGTGAAAGTTAGAGTGTTCTTTGGCCCAGGACTCGAATTCTTCTTTATATAGAATGTCCTCATCAAAGCGATTGCCGAAAATATTCCAGATTTCGCAGGGGGCCCCTTTTTTAAGCAAGTTGTAAATCATGGAGCGGAAAGGGGCAATGCCGGTTCCGGTGGAAACATACACAATGGTTTTGGGAAGAGGCTGGCGTACCGTAAAACGTCCGAGAGGCCCCTGGATTTGAAGGCTGTCGCCTTCTTTTAATTCCCATAAATAATTTGTGGCAATTCCGCCCTCAATACGTTTCCAACAGAGATCAAGGAATCCTTTCCAATCCGGGGGGGAGGCAATAGAATAAGGCCTTTTGATCGCCTTGTGCTCGCCGGTTTCAGGCACCATGATATTGATAAACTGACCCGCTTCGAAGTCGAAAGCGGCGCCTGGTGCGAAGGCAAGTTTGAAATGGCGGGTCTGTTGAACCCCCATATCCACAATCTTTTCAATGCTGACGGTAAAGATTCCGGCTTTCATATACGTTATATTGATGTCGGATTATATGCCTTCAACTCATGATGTAAAGCTGAAAAAAGGATTCCTTTGCAATTTCAAAGCGTAAAACCCAGAAAATCGATCATCCGCAGCTTTTATCCTTTCAGGCTTTCCCTTCGTTATAAGCTGGCCCTTCCGGTTTTAGTTCTCGTCACCTTAATGATCGGCCTTCTTTTCCGGACCACCTTTCAGCTTGTGCGCGGCATGGTGCTGGAAAGAAATGAAAGCCGTCTTCTCGCGATTGCCGAAGTGTTCACGGAAAGTTTGAAAGTCCCCATGGTTTTGGGCAATCAACAGGTGCTTTTGGCCAATATTGAATGGATGGCCCGCCGCTCCGATGTGATCGAGGTCCGGGTGGAAAATATGGAAGGGGTGATTGTCGGGGGGACCAATCCAGCTTCCATGAAGGTGTCCGCTCCGGTAGAAGATAAAGGTTTTCTGGGGGTTAAGAGAATTTCGGAGGACACCTATGCCGCGCTCGTTCCGATTGAAGTTGATAAGCAATCGCTCGGCCGCCTGATCATTTTATTTTCCCAGCAGGGCCTGGAAAGCGAACTGCGAAAAATTTTTGGGGAACGTCTTATGCTGGCTTTTTTGATGGCCTGTTTCCTTGCCCTGATGACGGCCATTCTGACCTGGATTGCTATCCGGCCTCTTTTCCGGCTGAAGGCCACGGTCCAGGAAATTTTAAGCGGGGATTTGAACGCACGGGCCCATATTCAAACCTTTGACGAAATCGAGGATTTAAGCGAAGCCTTCAATGAAATGGTGTCCCGTTTGGGGCGGAGCCTTGAAAATTTGCGCTCGCGAACCGAAGCGCTGGAAGAATCCGAAGAGAAATACCGTCTCATTGTGGATAATGCGAGCGACATTATTTTTACCATGGCCCTTGACGGCCGTTTTGTCCTTTTGAATGAAGGATTTTCCGGATATTCCCGCGAAGAACTTTTGCGGACGGGGCTTCCTTTACTGCTTTCGCTTCATTCGGAAGAATCGCGCCAGAAATTCGAAGAGGCCTTGAAAATCGTTGAAGACAGGAAGGTGATTGTCACCAACCTTGCCGTGACCCATATTCATCGCGGCACCAAGGCGGAAATTTTTTATCTTTTGAATCTTACTCCCGTGGTGGACCATGAAGGGCATTTGAAGCTCATTCAGGGCATGATGCGCGATATCACGGAATTAAAGAAAATCGAAGCCATGAAAGAATCCCTTATCCGCGACGTGGCGCATGAACTTAAAACGCCTACCGCTAAATTTGAAATGGCGGTCAATTGGTTTGAAAAAGATCTCGAAAAGCGCCAAGACCTGGAACGTTATGCTCAAGTGTTGGATATTCTTAAAAACAATGTCGACCGGCTTATGCGTACCATCACAAGCATCATGGATCTTTCCAAGCTGGAATCAGGCTTGGACCGTATCGTTAAATCCAATTTTGATCTTTATGAAGTTTTGGAGCAAATCCGTCAGGATATGGAGCCGCTTTGCCGTCAAAAGGGGGTAGCCCTGGAATGCCTTTTCACCTCGGCGCCGCTTCCGATTAAAGGGGACCGCGATATGCTTTACCGTTTGTTCATGAATTTAATCGGAAATGCCATCAAATTCACGGCCGAGGGAAAAGTGACAGTAAAAAGTTATCGTCAAGATGCCCAAATCTTTGTGGAAGTTACCGATACGGGAATCGGGCTTGATAAAGAAGATATGGAACGGATTTTTGACCGCTTTTATCAGAAAACAGCCTCCACGGTGGGGATCGGTGTCGGCCTCACCATCTGCCGCGATATTGTCACCATGCATGAAGGCAAAATCTGGGCCGAAAGCGGCGGCATTGGCAAGGGAACGACCTTTAAGGTACAATTCCCGGTAGGAAGTTAAAAACCAAAAGGGGCCAGGCCCCTTGGTGCCAGGCTGAAGTTATCGAAAGGTTGCATGAGCCTAAAAAAAGTATTGATCGTCGATGATGATGAGGATTTGCAAATCCTTTACGGCCTCTATCTTCAGGGCGAATCTTATTCAATCGAACGCGCTTATAACGGCAAGGAAGCGCTGGAAAAAATCGCGAAAAATAAACCGGACCTCATTATTCTCGACATCATCATGCCGATTATGGACGGTGAAGAATTTTACGTAAAACTCCGGAGCCAGGAACCATATAAAAATATTCCCGTGATCATCGCCAGTGTGAATGAAAAGATGCCGCACAAGATTTTTCAATTGGGGCATGTTTATGCCGCTCTCAAAAAACCTTTTAGCATCGAAACCCTCGTTACCAAGGTCCGCGAAGCCTTAGCCCGTTAAACCCAAAAGGGGTCAGGCCCCTCGGTGCCAGGCTTGGCGCCTTTTGTTTATCCTATGAAACCCTATGAAGTGTTCGAGCATACAGCGGACATCGGTCTCAAAATTTACGGCCGGACATTCCAGGAACTTTTTCGGCATGGAGCGCTCGGATTGTTTAATCTTGTCACCGAGGTCGATGCTTTAAATCAACCGGACAATAAGAAGGCGAGCCTTGATATCGAGCTTACGGGAGAAAATGCCGGAGATTTGTTTTTGAAGTGGCTTCGCGAGCTTCTTTTCGTTTTTTCAACCCGCAAATTGATTCTTCTTTCATTTAATTTTAAAATATTGACGGAAAATAAATTGAAAGCGGAAGCCGAAGGGATTGTTTTTGATCCCAGCCGGCATGAACCAAAATACGAAGTCAAAGCGGTGACCTATCATCAATTCAAAATCGAGAAGAAAAAAACCGGCTGGGAAGCCGAAGGGATATTCGATATCTAATGGCCAACGTTCCCTTAAAAAAAATCGATGATTACCGGTGGGAAATCCCCAAATCCTACAAGCCCGGCATGCGGGTCCCAGGTTTGATTTTTGCCGACGAAAAAATCCTTCCCAAAATTGAGTCCGATCAAGCCCTGGAACAAGTGGCCAATGTGGCCCATTTGCCGGGCATTGTGCGGTATTCCCTGGCCATGCCGGATATTCATTGGGGATACGGTTTTCCCATCGGCGGTGTGGCGGCAACCGATCCCGATGATGACGGCGTCATTTCGCCCGGAGGGGTCGGTTATGACATCAATTGCGGCGTCCGGCTGATGCGCACCTCTTTAAAAGAAGAAGACATTCGGCCGCGCTTGCGCGAACTCGTGCAGCTTCTTTTTCAGGACGTCCCATGCGGCGTGGGCCAATCCGGCGAAATTCGCGTCAGTAAAGATGAAATGAAAAAAATGCTGCGGCAGGGTTCCCGTTGGGCGGTGCAGCATGGTTACGGGGTGTCGGAAGATTTGGAGCATACGGAAGCCCGTGGTGTTCTGGAAGACGCGGACCCGGAGGCGGTATCGGACCGGGCTTACGAGCGGGGCTCGGATCAGCTTGGAACGCTCGGCGCCGGCAATCATTTTCTCGAGCTTCAAGTCATTGATCAAATTTTTGATCAAGATATTGCGGATCGTCTGAATTTGGAACTCGGGCAAGTTACGGTGATGATTCATTCCGGTTCCCGCGGTTTCGGCTATCAAGTTTGCGAAGATGCGCTCGAGACAACACGTCATGCGCTTTCCAAATATAAAATCAATATTCCGGACATTCAGCTTGCCTGCGCTCCCATTCGCTCGCCCGAAGGCCGCCAGTATTTGGGGGCCATGCGCGCGGCCGCCAATTTTGCCTGGAATAATCGCCAATGTTTGATGGCGCTCGCACGCCGCAGTTTCGAAAAGTTTTTTCGCCGGAGTGCCGCCGATCTCGGCATGGATTTGATTTACGATGTGGCCCATAACATCGCGAAATTCGAACGTTATAAAATTAACGGCAAGGAAAAAACTCTATGTGTTCATCGCAAAGGCGCCACCCGCGCTTTCGGGCCGGGAGAATTGGAACTTCCCGCCGATTACAAGGATATCGGACAACCCGTGATTATTCCGGGGGATATGGGAAGAAATTCCTATCTATTAATAGGAACCCATCAGGCCATGGAAGAGACCTTTGGGACTTGCTGCCACGGAGCGGGGCGTGCGATGTCCCGGTCTGCCGCCCTTAAGGCGGCGCGCGGCCGTTCTATCGAAAAGGAATTGGCGGAAAAAGGCATTGTGGTAATCGGCCGCGGCCATAAAGGCGTGGCGGAAGAACAACCCGAGGCTTATAAAGATGTCAATGAAGTGGTTCATGTGGTGGATCAAGCCGGCCTGGCGCGAAAGGTGGTCCGCATGCGTCCCATCGGAGTTATTAAAGGTTAAGCCTTCAGCCGCCCTCGACTTTTCCCTTGAGTTTCCCGCTTATTCTTCTTATGATGACTAAACCTAACGGGAGAGAAAATGAAACGCCATCTTGATGACGAACTAAAAAAGCTCAAAGATAAATTATTTAAAATGGGGCTTCTTGTGGAAGAAGCGCTTGACCATGCCACGGCCGCGGTTTTTGAACGGGATTCCGCCAAGGCCGAGGCCGTTTTACGCCGTGATCAGGAAATTAATCTTTATGAAATCGAAATCGATGAACTCGGCCACGAGCTCATTGCGCTTTATCAGCCGGCAGCCATTGATTTAAGGCTGATTACCATGGTTTTGAAAATCACCAATGATTTGGAAAGAATGGGCGATCAAGCCGTCAATATTGCCGAAAAGGCCATGGTGATTAATCAGGAACCCCCGCTTAAAACCTATCAAGACGAATTGCACAAGATGGCGGAAGTGGCGCTCAAAATGGTGCGCGATTCCCTGAATGCCTTTATGGAAAAAGATCATGAAAGGGCCAAGGCCATTCTCGAAGAGGACGATGTCATTGACAGGATCAACGATCAGGTTTATGAAAATCTTCAGAAAATGCTGGGGGAAAATCCCGAAAAGATACGGGTTGGCTTGAGTTTGATCATGATTTCCCACAATCTCGAAAGGGTGGCGGACCTTGCCACCAATATTGCCGAAGACGTCATTTACCTCAAGCGTGGAATTGATGTCCGTCACCATATTCGCGAACGCCGCGAAGACAAGGCGTAGCCTCAACTTACGGCGTCTGTAACCGCAAAATGATAATGTCCTAATTCTGCAAAGTAGAAATGTCCTCTAGAATCTCAAGCTCTGAAAGGAGCATGGGATGAAAAACGAGAGGATATCGATGAGTCAAAAGGACCTGAAGCGGTTAAAAGTGCTTGAGCAAGCGGCTGGGAAGAAAATAAAGCAACGGAAAGCGGCAGAGTGGTTGGGGATATCGGGGCGTCAAGTAAGGCGATTAATCAAGAGAATGAGAAAAGAAGGCGCCAAAGGATTAGTTCATCGATTGCGAGGAAGGCAATCGAATCGCCGGTACGGAGATATTTTCAAAGAGAAAGTATTAGGGAAGTACCGGCAGAAATATGATGGGTTTGGACCGACGCTTGCGCAGGAGAAATTAGAAGAGAGAGAAAAAATAAAAGTCAGCCGCGAGACATTGCGAAAGTGGCTGATAGCTGAGGGATGGTGGAAAAAGCGGAGGCATGTCAGTGAGCAGCACCAGTGGCGGGAACGCAAAGAATGTTATGGGGAAATGGTGCAGGCGGACGGAAGTCATCATGATT
>JACPXK010000053.1 GCA_016196565.1 Candidatus Omnitrophota bacterium
GTGGCATCCGCAAGGTATTCAGAAAACAAGGCCAGATATTGATTATTTTTTCGCTTCAAGTACAGAAAGGGGAAGTAGATAAAGAGCGCAGCCAGAGGAACCGAACTGCTATGAGGAAGAAAAAGATTGGCGATAAAAAACACGACACTGGCAAGCGCGAAATGAGTTAAAAGAAAAACCGAAAGGGAAAATTGAGACCCGGCGCGTTTCAGCTGAATGGCCAATTTCTGCGCCGATTCAATGTCATTCAACCATTTTTGAAATGATTGAATATCGCTGAATTTGGTTTTTTTCTCAACGCTTACGGGATGGTTTTCGAATGCGGGCTGATTTTGGTAAATTCTTTCCTTAATTTGTTTTTTTTTACCAATCAGCCCTTTGGGGCTGAAAATCTCGATGCTGAAATAAACGATAAGAAA
Organism: Candidatus Omnitrophota bacterium; assembly: GCA_016196565.1. The sequence continues at coordinate 420 of JACPXK010000053.1, forward strand.
AATAGCGGTTGCTCCAAGGATGGCCGCTGCGATCATGCCAGTTTCTCCCGGAGACGGTCAAATTCGGCGGCCGGGTTATTGTCGCCTGTGATGAGCCCCATCTCTCTGGCGCGATCCAAGAATTTCGGCCGGACGGGGTGAAGTTTAAAAATCCCGATGCATTTTCCGTCCGGAGAAACTCCTTTTAAAACATAACTGGCCAGTTCCTGCATGGTGATAACATCCTGTTCCATTCCCATAATTTCGGAAATGGATTCTATCCGGCGGATACCATCCGGAAAACGCCGGATTTGTACGACAAGATGAATGGCGCTTGCGATTTGCCGGCGAATGGCACGCTGTTCCATGTTCGTGTTGGACATCAAAACCATTGTTTCAATGCGTGCAATCGCATCACGCGGTGTGTTGGCGTGAATACTGGTGATAGAACCGTCATGGCCCGTGTTCATCGCTTGAAGCATTTCCAAGGCTTCTGCGCCGCGCACTTCTCCGACAATAATGCGGTCAGGACGCATACGGAGAGAATTGATGAATAATTCTCTCTGCGTAATTTTCCCTTTGCCCTCCATGTTGGACGGCCTGGTTTCCAGACGCACGACATGGGGCTGTTGAAGTTGAAGTTCCGCAGCATCCTCAATGGTGATAATGCGGTCATCAGCCGGAATGTAGGAAGACAAAATATTGAGCAGGGTTGTTTTCCCGGCGCCGGTACCTCCGGAAATCAGCATATTCCTTTTGGATTGAATTGCGATTTTTAGAAAATAAAGTAATTCCGGTGTCAAACATTCCATCCGGATCAAGTCTTCGGAAGCTAATGGAATTTTTTTGAAACGCCGAATGGACAGAACCGGTCCATCCAAGGCAAGGGGAGGAATAATCGCGTTGACGCGCGAACCATCCTGCAGACGTGCGTCCACCATGGGAGAGGCATCGTCAATGCGCCGGCCCACGCGGGCCACGATACGGTTAATGATGTGGCGCAGATGAGTATTGTCTTTAAAGCGGACGACTGTTTTGACTAATTTCCCGCGCCGTTCGACGAATACGTCTTGAAAATTGTTAACAAGAATTTCGTCGATGGAGGGGTCCGCGAGAAGAGGTTCCAAAGGCCCGAGTCCGAATGTTTCATGGACCACTTCCTCAATGATTTGGCGTTTTTCGGCATCGCTTAGAGGAAAATTATTTTCCTGAACCAGACCGGCGACAAGCCGTGCAACTTCTTGATGGGCGGTTTCACTGTCGAATTTGACGAGGAGTTCGATGTTGATCCGGTTGATGACTTCCTGGTGCAATTTGCTTTTGAATTCAAAAAGATTTCTTTGCCGGCGGTCGACAGCGATGGGTTGCTGCTGCTGGCGCGAATCGTTCTCATAAGGCGACGGAGTCGGAGATGGAGGATTGGGCGGATTTAAAATAGCCATTCGAAAAACCCCTTTCGAGGAGTTTCGGAATGGGAAACTTTTTCCCGGTTGGGCTTTTCCCCGTTTTCATTTTCCTGATTTTCCAAGCCTTCATGAAGAAGTTGAGCAAGCTCAGCAATTTTTTTGGCGATCTCCGAGTGACCGTGAAAAAGATTCAAGGGCTTGCCGGTGTTAATGCTTTCGATACAGGCCACATAATTATTCGGCAGTTTGCAGACGACCAGATGATTTGTCCGGCGTTCAAAATCCCGGATATCCAATTGATTTTTGGAATTGTATCGGTTGATGACGATTTTGATTTTAGACGGATCAAAATATAATTTGGTCAGCTTGTTAAGTTCCGTGACCAGCCCTTTCAGGGACGGGACATCGAGATTGCCGACGAGAATCACGGATTTACAAGGCCAAGCACATTTTTTACTTCGGTGAGATTATGAGAGGTCATGGGCTCTTGAGTGACAAGCGGTGAAGAAAGAACCCGAACGCCTGATTCGTGTTCGATCATGACGCCTTCAAGCAGCGAGTGGTCCAGCCGGGAAGTGTTGTCAATTAAGTCCCGGATGGTGTATTCAGGATTCAAATTCAGGTAAGTGGCGACATCGCCGCATTGCGGCGCAAAATCACAAATGGCAATGCGCTGGTTTTTTGCGATTTTTGAATAAGAGATGGCTAAATTCGTAGTCAGCAAAGAGACTCCGGCTCCGCCCTTCATGCTGTGAACCGTTACGACATGTCCCTTACGCGGGGCTTTGACCGCAGGTTTGACCGCCTCAGTCATAGGACTTGCGAGAAGGGATGAGATTTCATTGGGGTCAAAGGGGACTTTCAGAAAATCATGGACGCCCATTTTTACCAGACGGAGAACTAAATCGACCTGCATGTTTTTTCCGGCACAAATGATGCGAACCTCGGTAGCCTGCAAACAAAAATTCTGAATTTTTTCAAGACGGAGCTCGGTCGCTTCCTCAACATCGATAATGACGATGAAGGGAGCTGAATGCCTTAAGGCTTCTTCAAAAGTGGATAGAGTGGGGGCTCCCGAAAGGTCGGTTAAGCGTTTAATATTATCTGCTATTTCCAGATAAAAACTGCGATTCTCGGAAAT
>JACPXK010000049.1 GCA_016196565.1 Candidatus Omnitrophota bacterium
GCGGACGTCGCAGAAAAATACAAAGTTCCGATGGTGAAAGTCACAGGCAGTCAGCGCATCGATTTGCTCGGCGTCAAAAAAGAGGATTTGCCCAAAATGTGGGCGGACCTTGATATGACCTCCGGTTATGCCTATGCCAAGGCGGTTCGTATGGTGAAATCCTGCGTAGGAACTGATTTTTGCCGTTACGGCACTCAGGATTCAATTTCGACCGGGATCGAATTAGAAACTCTTTTGGAAGGTCTCTACACGCCCGCCAAAGTCAAAATGGGAGTTGTGGGATGTCCGCGAAATTGTGCCGAGGCCACGGTCAAAGATATCGGTCTGATTGGAATCGAAGGAGGATGGCAGGTTGTGATCGGCGGTGCAGCCGGAAAAATCGTAAGGGCGGCGGATATTTTGGTGACCGTCAAAACCAGGGAAGAAGCGTTGGAAGCCGCCATGCTGTTTTTTCAATATTACCGCGAACATGGGGAATACATTGAACGGACTTATGATTTTGTGGTCCGGATCGGTTTGGAAAAAATCCGCCGTGAGACCATTTTAGCGCCGGAAGAAATTAAAAAAGGTTTACTTGATCGTTTGAACAAGGCGCGGGCCAAAGCCGTGAATCCTTGGGCGGTGGAATCCAAAAAGCCGGTTCACCCTATGCAGTTTAATGATTTCGTCCTACCTAAAGACAAAGAGGCTTTAATTGAAACTGGAGTCGGAGGCTCGAGATGAATACGGGTACACCTGCCAATATTCGGAAATGGTATCCAGTGGGGGATGTGAATTCAATTCCCCTCAAAGAAGGAAAACGGATTACCTGGGGAAATTATGATGCGGCGATTTTTAATTTAGGAGATGAATACCTTGCGGTTGACAATCAATGCCCACATAAAAATGGTCCGCTCGCCGATGGCATTGTTTCCGGAAAAAATGTTTTTTGTCCGCTTCACAATTGGAAAATTGATCTCAAGACCGGCTGTGCGTTAAGCGGAGGACAAGGTCAGGTCAAGACTTACCCGGTGAAAACCATCAATGGCTGTCTCTACATTGCTTTCGAAGAAGGGTGTTTACAAGAAAAATGAATCAAGAAGATTTTAACTTGGTAGATCTGCTTGATAGCGTCAATCTACCTTTAAAAAATCGCATCAATCATGAAGGGCGTTATCAGCCAAGTCTGATTCCTACCGTACCGCTTCTTCCTGGTGAGCAGTACCGCTTTCATTTTGATATGACACGCTGTGTGGGATGTCAATGCTGTGTCGTGGCCTGCAATGAACAAAACAATAATCCAGCGGAAGTGAATTGGCGGCGTGTCGGCGATATTGAAGGCGGCATTTATCCGAATGCCAAACGCTATCATCTCTCGATGGCATGCAATCATTGCCTGGATCCTTCTTGTTTGGAAGGATGTCCGACCGATGCCTATATCAAACTTGAAAACGGTGTAGTTAAACACAAGGTGGAAGAATGCATCGGCTGCGGTTATTGCACCTGGAATTGTCCTTACGGAGTTCCTCAGTACAATCCGGAGCGCAACATCGTCACGAAATGTGATATGTGTCACAGCCGTCTCAAAGATGGGCAAATGCCGGCTTGTGTGGCGGCTTGTCCGGAGAGCGCGATTCAAATTGAAAAGGTGAATATCAAAGATTGGCGCGCAAATCATACGCAAGCCGATGCCCCGTATATGCCCGAATCAGGACTCACGATTTCAACCACTCGCATTACGCTTCCTGACGATGTTCCGGATGATCTTTTGAAAGCCAACCGGCACCGCATTGAACCTGAAAAGCCGCATACCTCCTTGATTTTTATGACGGTCTTGACTCAGCTTGCGGTGGGTGGATTTATGACGCTTTGGATTGGAGAATTATTTTCCCGCTGGGCCGCTTTTCTCAAACCGCTGCAGAATTTTATTCCCTATGGATCCGTCGGAATGCTGCTGGTAACAGGTTTGGCTTTATTCGCCGCGGTGTTTCATTTGGGACGGCCTTTGCATGCTTATAAAGCACTTCGCATGTGGAGACGCTCATGGCTTTCGCGCGAAGTTTTGCTTTTTGCCATTTTTTCGCATCTCGGCGGGCTGTATTCCGCTCTTCGTTTATGGATGTCATCCCCGCATGCTTTAGGTGGGGATCATACGGTGTTTGGATTCCCGATAAAAGCATTCGGGAATGACTTTCTTTTTGTTTTAGGTGCCTTGGTGGTGATATCCGGTTTAGCAGGTGTTTACGCCAGTGCCAAAATTTATCTGGTTCCGGCGCGGCCAGCCTGGAATACGCCGCGCACGCCGCTGCGTTTTTTTCTTACGGGTTTTATGCTGGGACCTTTATTTGCACTTGTGGTTTACGGTGTTTATGCCTACCTTCAAACACCCGGACTTTTAAGTCCGGTGATGAAAGCGCCGAGTTTTGTTTTTCTTGCGATTTCAGCGGTCGCTGGATTTTCGCAGCTGGTGGTTTTACTCTCCCGGCTTTTTTCTTTGCCGTGGACAACTTTTGATGAACATTATGCTTCGAGTTTTCTTTTAATTCATCGTTTCAAAAAATCTTTTATTTCAAGGCTCGCCTTGCTGATCCTTGGATCTTTCATTTTTCCTTTTATTCTTACCACGTTTCTGCAAGTTGGAAATTTGCACGCCAAAGGATTTTTAGCATTGGGAGTGGCCTGCTTTCTTTTCTCTCTCTTCGGAGAAATCTTAGGCCGCTATTTATTTTTTGTCACAGTTGTTCCCAAAAATATGCCGGGCGCTTTTTTTACTACCAAGGCGGGTGCTCATTGAAAAATTTCTTACAGTCCGCAAAAAAA
>JACPXK010000050.1 GCA_016196565.1 Candidatus Omnitrophota bacterium
AAGTTTATGGATTTACGGATTATTACGCGGTTGAAGAATCGACTCGGCCCCTGAATTACGATTTCACTCAAAGCAAAGACGAAATTGTTCAATTAGGTTTTAGCCCGATTTTGGATGTGACCCGCAAATATTTTATCCAAGATGGAAAAGTCACTTTGGCGGACGGCAGAACTTATGCGATGATTTTGGATGAGAATACAGGCCGCATTTCGCTGACTGAACAAGGAGCCAGCGGCCGCCCGGCTCTCACGAGTTCTCAGCCTGGCTTTCAATTGATTGAACTCGGTGCAGACACCGAAGCTGGAAATGCGCGGCCTAATCAGCTTTTGTCGAGCCGTCTGGAAAAAACTGCAATTCGTGACGGACTTGGCTTGCTGCATTCCTTTATTCGCACCATGGATGGCAGTTATGAAGTGATTGAACGCCTCGACGGAGTTTTTGAATTTCATCTGAATCAAGCCGTGGATGTCGAACAGTATTTGCAGGCGCAGGGAATTACCGACGCGGCATTAGCGGCTCAGCTCAGAGATCGTATCAAAGAAGAATTAGAAAAATCTCTTGTGACTTTCAGTGATGTGGAAACTGGGACCGTAACTCTCGGCGGTATTCGTTACCGGATTTCGAAACATGCTCAAAGCGGCGAAGTAGAACTCACAGGACGCGATACGCGTCCGAAACCGGAAGGCGAGCTTCACGATCCTCTCCTCAAACAAAAGCTGGATGTAACGTCCTGGAAAAATCCTGACAATACTTATTCGTTCTTCGTTGCCAAATACGGCAAAGTTTATGTCAGTGATCCGGAAACCAAGACTGTTGTTTTCGACAACTTTGTAAAATATGACGTCACAGAAGACGGCGGCCGGATTTCGCTCACAGAATCCACCCGGACAATCGCGGCTCCGCCCTTCAGCCAGATTATGGAAGTGTACGGCCGTAATTACGGCGTTGTGAAAAATACAGACGGTACTTATAGCTTTTATGACGGCTTATACACCTATAAAAGCGATGCTCAGGGGCAATCCGTGCGGCTGGGCGAATTTGTGCGCGCTACCTATGATGAATATTACGAGCGCCTTGCTAACGGAACGCTGAATGAGGTGAAAGGAATTCTCTACGATATTCATGCGGATGCGGAGACGGGGAAAATTTATCTTACCGATCACAAAGAACCCACGACCAAAACGCAAATCATAGAACTCAAAGACCGCTATTACACCGTGGGCCGCGATCTTAAGGGAAATATTACTTTCAGCGATCCTGAGACGGGCGAGCTGATGCTCACCATCCCGGCTTCAACTTCCGAACTTGTGTTTGGAGAAGAAAATTATGACATTACGAGAGATCCCTCCACGGGCTGGATTCATTTCAAATCGAAACTTTCGGGCATCGAAAGCCGTGATGTTCAGCTCCTTTCCATTAATGGCGTTCGCTACCGGGCGGAGAAATTCAGCGCCAGTGAATACCGTTTTGCCGGTCTTAACCGAGTTTTTGTTTCAAGCGCTACGACGGGAACGGTCAAGCTGGCGGATGATCACGACTACATGATTCAAGTGGATGCGAACGGACGGATTAAGCTGACACAGGTCTATATCAATGAATTCTCCCGCGACCAGATGTCCATTATCCTGGGCACGCATATTTATGAAGTGGAAAGAATTTCGGACACTCTCTTAAATTTCCGCGATGAGGCGGGACAAATTGTTCAGTCGGGTATCAGCGGTACCGTGACGCTTCATGGCAAGAGCTACGAAGTCATTATCCATGAAGACGGTGTTGTGACTCTTGCTGGCGATGAAGAGATTTCTTCTTCACTGTCCCGAAAATTAATCACAATCGGCGATACCATCTATGTTGTCCGCCAGGAAAAAGACGGCCGCTTTTCTTTCACGCATGATGAAGACGTTGCGTATTCCTCGCTGACAAATCTGCTCGATCTCAACAGGAATAAAATTTTTCAGTTAAGTTACGATCAAGCAACCGGAAAGCTTCATGTCTGGGAACGGGACCATGTTGAAAGCCGGCCGGTGGAACTCCTTGAAATTAAAATGCCGTCCACGACACGGCGCGTCACTTTTGCCGGGAAAACTTATGAGTTCGATTACAACGTCATTGATATGGTTGAAAATACGCTGACTGGAGATAAACACATGCAGCGTCCGCTGTTCCGGTTTACTCAGCAGGATGATGCTACCTTTGAAAACAGAACTTATAAATTTCAGGGCAGTGCGATGGCTTGCCATAATTCAGATTGTGACTCTTATGACATTCTGAGCACAGACCGCAATCAATACACCATTGATTTGCCGGAAGCCACGCTCCGCCTCGACACCTATCCGCGCGTCTATGCTTATGCGGTCATGGTCGACGGCCGGCTCTTCTATATGTATGAGCGCAGCACCAAGGACCATAGCTTCTATTCCGAAGGGACTTATTACAACTCCTGGACCGAAAACTGCGGCGAAAAGTGCGTACGCGAATATGTTCAGCTGCCCGATGGAAAGGGCGGCGCCGTGAAAATGGAAATTCATTATGGGCCGCGGTCTTATTACGATGAAGGCGCGGCCAATGCGGATTATTTCGGGACCCGCGTGAAAATGGATGTGGTGAACAAGGGGGGAGCGGCCAATGTTCAGGTCATGCCGCAATTGGAAATTTCCACGGATGTGGTCC
>JACPXK010000061.1 GCA_016196565.1 Candidatus Omnitrophota bacterium
GGTAATTTAACCAACCAAGTGCGTAACATTGCCAAGGTGACGACCGCCATTGCTAAAGGTGACCTTTCTCAAAAGATCACGGTGGATGCCAAAGGTGAAATTTTCGAACTTAAAAACACGATTAACATCATGGTAGATCAGCTGAATTCATTCGCCGCTGAAGTGACTCGCGTGGCCAAGGAAGTAGGAACCGAAGGAAAACTCGGCGGACAAGCCGATGTGAAAGGTGTGTCAGGAACTTGGAAAGACTTGACCGATAACGTGAACGTCTTGGCCGGTAATTTGACGAATCAAGTGCGTAACATTGCGAAGGTGTCTATCGCTGTGGCCAAAGGCGACCTTTCTCAAAAGATCACGGTGGATGCCAAAGGTGAAATTTTCGAACTTAAAAACACCATCAATATTATGGTGGATCAATTAAATTCTTTCGCGGCTGAAGTGACTCGTGTGGCCAAGGAAGTAGGAACGGAAGGAAAACTTGGCGGACAAGCTGACGTGAAAGGTGTGTCGGGAACTTGGAAAGACTTGACCGATAACGTGAACGTTTTGGCCGGTAATTTAACCAACCAAGTGCGTAACATTGCTAAGGTGACGACCGCCATTGCTAAAGGGGACCTCTCTCAAAAGATCACGGTGGATGCCAAAGGCGAAATCTTGGAACTTAAGAACACCATTAATATTATGGTGGATCAATTGAACTCCTTCGCGGCTGAAGTGACTCGTGTGGCCAAAGAAGTAGGAACAGAAGGAAAGCTTGGCGGACAAGCGAATGTGAAAGGTGTGTCGGGAACTTGGAAAGACTTAACCGATAACGTGAACGTGCTGGCCGGTAATTTAACGAATCAAGTGCGTAATATCGCGAAGGTATCTACGGCCATCGCCAAAGGGGACCTTTCTCAAAAGATTACGGTGGATGCCAAAGGCGAAATTTTCGAACTTAAAAACACGATTAATATCATGGTGGATCAATTAAATTCATTTGCGGCTGAAGTGACTCGCGTGGCCAACGAAGTAGGAACAGAAGGAAATCTCGGCGGACAAGCCTATGTGAAAGGTGTGTCGGGAACCTGGAAAGACTTAACCGATAACGTGAATTTCATGGCCGGTAATTTGACCAAACAAGTACGCGGTATTGTCAAAGTCGTGACGGCTGTGGCCAACGGTGACTTGTCACAAAAATTCGTCCTTGAAGCCAAAGGAGAAGTGGCCGCTTTGGCTGAGACGATCAATAACATGACCGATACACTTAGAACCTTCGCCGACCAAGTGACTACAGTGGCCCGCGAAGTAGGTATTGAAGGAAAACTCGGCGGACAAGCCAAGGTGCCGGGCGCTGCCGGAACTTGGAAAGACTTAACCGATAACGTGAACGTCTTGGCCGGTAATTTAACGAATCAAGTGCGTAATATTGCCAAGGTGACGATTGCTGTGGCCAAAGGCGACCTTTCTCAAAAGATCACGGTGGATGCCAAAGGCGAAATCTTGGAACTTAAAAACACCATCAATATTATGGTGGATCAATTGAATTCCTTCGCGGCTGAAGTGACTCGTGTGGCCAAGGAAGTAGGAACGGAAGGAAAACTCGGTGGACAAGCCGACGTACGCGGAGTTTCCGGAACTTGGAAAGACTTGACCGATAACGTGAATTTTATGGCCGGAAATCTGACCAAACAAGTGCGCGGTATTGTCAAAGTCGTGACGGCTGTAGCCAACGGAGACTTGTCACAAAAATTCGTCCTTGAAGCCAAAGGAGAAGTGGCCGCCTTGGCTGAGACGATTAATAACATGACCGATACGCTCCGAACCTTTGCCGACCAAGTGACTACGGTGGCCCGTGAAGTAGGAACGGAAGGAAAACTTGGCGGACAAGCCAAGGTGCCGGGCGCTGCCGGAACTTGGAAAGACTTGACCGATAACGTGAATTCCATGGCCAGCAACCTTACCAAACAAGTACGCGGTATTGTCAAAGTCGTGACGGCTGTGGCCAACGGTGACTTGTCACAAAAATTCGTCCTTGAAGCCAAAGGAGAAGTGGCCGCCTTGGCTGAGACGATCAATAACATGACCGATACACTGAGAACCTTTGCCGACCAAGTGACTACGGTGGCCCGCGAAGTAGGAACGGAAGGAAAACTCGGCGGACAAGCCAAGGTGCCGGGCGCTGCCGGAACTTGGAAAGACTTAACTGATAACGTGAATCAGCTTGCCGGTAATTTGACTTCGCAAGTGCGTGCGATTGCCGAAGTGTCCACGGCTGTCACAAAAGGTGACCTCACCCGGTCCATCACCGTGGAAGCGCAAGGAGAAGTTGCTGCGCTTAAAGACAATATTAATCAGATGATCGGAAATCTCAAAGAAACCACGGAAAAAAATAACGAACAAGACTGGCTCAAAACCAACCTGGCCAAATTTTCCGGCATGATGCAAGGTCAAAGAAGTATCGGCGCTGTGGCCCAACTCATTATGTCCGAACTTACGCCGCTCGTGGATGCCCGGCACGGCACATTTTTCATGATGGAACAAGAAAAGAATGAGGAAGAACCCATTTTGAAAATGATTGCCAGCTATGCTTTCAACACACGCAAAAATATTTCCAATCAGTTCCGCCTTAAAGAAGGCTTGGTGGGACAGTGTGCCTTTGAGAAAAAGAGAATTCTTTTGACTACCGCTCCGGAGGATTACATCACCATCCGGTCCAGTTTGGGAGAATCAAAACCGAATTATATTTTGGTTCTGCCGGTTCTGTTTGAAAACGAGCTGAGAGCGGTGGTCGAACTAGCTTCCTTCAAACCTTTTTCGGACAACTACCTGAACTTTCTGGATCAGCTCTCAGACATCATCGGTGTCACGCTGAACGTGATTTCGTCCAGTACCCGGACGGAAGAATTGCTGCAAGAAGTGAAAAGATCCAACGCTGAACTCGAAGCGCAAGCCAAAGAACTCGAAGACAAGGCAAAACTTCTCGAAGTCAAAAACCGCGAAGTCGAATTGGCCAGCCAATCCTTGGAGGAAAAGGCGGAACAGTTGTCTTTGATTTCAAAATACAAATCCGAATTTTTGGCCAATATGTCGCATGAACTGCGGACACCTCTCAACAGCCTTTTGATTCTCTCGAAAATTCTCTCGGAGAATAAAGAAAAAAACCTTAGCACGGAACAGGTTAAATTTGCCAATACGGTTTACTCAGCCGGCTGCGATCTTTTGAGCTTGATCAATGAAATTCTCGATCTCTCCAAAGTGGAAGCCGGGAAGATTACGATCGATCCGAAAGAATTCATGCTCACCGACATCAAGGGCTATCTTGAACAAACCTTCGGACCGGTTGCCGAACACAAAGGCTTGCAATTCAGCATTGATCTGGATAAAAATCTGCCGGAAGGCATGGCGACGGATTTGAGCCGCTTGCAGCAGATTTTGAAAAACCTCCTTTCCAATGCCTTCAAATTTACAGAAAAAGGAAAAGTCAGCATGACGATTTCGGCGGCAGAGCGCGAAGACGGATTTGGAATCAGCGCGCTTGATCAAAGCCAGAAAGTCATTGCCTTTTCCGTGTCCGATACGGGAATTGGAATTCCTTTGGAGAAGCAGAAGCTCATCTTTGAGGCATTTCAACAGGCGGATGGGACTACCAGCAGAAAATACGGCGGAACGGGACTTGGCCTTACCATCAGCCGTGAAATCGCCAATCTGCTCGGAGGATTCATCGAAGTTAAAAGTTCTCCGACGGAAGGAAGCACCTTCACGCTTTATTTGCCGGCCAAATATGTCTCGACAACTCCGGGACTCCGGCAAACCACGATTGAGCAAAGCCGTGAAGTTCCGCCTTTGCCGGAAGGGGCCAGCTTTGAAGGCAGCAAGATTCTCATCATTGATGATGACGTGCGTAATATCTTCGCCATCCGCAGTGTTTTGGAATCGCGCCATATCAAGGTCCTCTATTCCCACAATGGCAAAGAAGGAATCGACCTGTTGAAGGAAAACGACGATGTGAATTTGATTCTCATGGATATCATGATGCCCGGCATGGATGGGTTTGAGGCCATCAGCGTTATCCGCGGGATTTCGAATTTTAAAGAACTTCCGGTTCTTGCCCTGACGGCTAAAGCAATGAAAGGAGATCGGGAAAAGTGTTTGGCTGCGGGGGCCTCAGATTACATCACCAAACCCGTGGATCCGGATGAACTGCTCTCGATTATTTACACATGGCTTCAACAATCGTCCCCGGCGAAGTAAATAAAATGCAGGCGGAGGTGAAAGTGGTGGAGGACATTCTCGCCAAAAGGAAGAAAGTCAATGTTTTGGTGGTGGATGACAGGCCGGACGGCTTGGTGGCTATCGAAGCCGTCCTGTCATCCGATTATCATCTGGTCTCTGCGAGTTCCGGCCAAGAAGCTTTGTCCTATCTTTTTCAATATGAGTTTGCTTTGATCCTGCTGGATGTTCAAATGCCTGGAATGGACGGTTTTGAAACTGCCCGTATCATTAAAGATCATGGGGATTGGAAGCATATTCCCATCGTTTTCTTAACGGCCATTAACAAAGACATTGCCCATATTTACAAAGGCTATGAATGCGGGGCGGTGGATTATTTATTCAAGCCTTTTGATCCGTGGGTATTAAAGTCCAAAGTAGGCGTCTTTGCCGAGCTCTTCCTTAAAAACCAAATGATTAAAGAACAATCTAAATTGCTATCTTCAACCAATAAAGCTTTACAGATCGAAATGGCCGAAAGGATGAAGATGCAAAAGGAAATTTTGGAGGTCCGGGACCGGGAACAAAAAAGAATCGGACAGGATTTGCATGACGGTCTTGCCCAGCAGCTGGCTGCCATTTCTTTTGTGGGTAAAGTTTTACAGCGTAAACTTGAAACCCAGGGGAATCCCGAGGCTTTTCGCGCGGGCGAAATTATGGAACTGGTACGAAATTCGATTTATGAAACCAAGAGGATAGCGCGGGGGTTTTATCCTATCGAACTTGAAAAGCACGGTCTTTTTTCCGCCTTGCAGGAACTGGCGATCAACACCCAAAAACAGTTTCGCGTTGTCTGTGAATGCCAATTTGATGATTCGACCCAAATCGACGATAAAGATTTTGCCATTCATCTTTACCGCATCAGCCAGGAAGCGGTTCATAACGCCATCAAACACGGACAAGCCAAACGAATTCTTATCTCATCGGGAAGATCTAACGGACATATTCATTTTTCCGTTTATGATGACGGCCGCGGTATTGAAAACGAAGCCGTCGCAGCGGCCGCGGAAGGCATGGGTATTCGCAATATGAATTATCGCGCCAAGATGATCGGCGCTTCACTGTCCATCGAACGTCAGGAGGGCGGAGGAACGGTCGTCAATTGCGTAATCCACGATGAAGCCATGAACATGTGCAAAGGGGATTGATATGGAATCAAATACGGGATCCTTAGACACGATGATCAAAATTTTGATTGTGGACGACAACACCATTATCCGCAAATACATTTCTCATTTGATCCAGCTGGAACCGGACCTGAAGGTTTGCGCCGAAGCGTGGAATGAAAAAAGCGCCCTTCAAGCTATCGAAGAGCATAAGCCGGACGTGGTTCTGGTGGATATTTCTTTCGGCGGTAATGAAGCGGGAATTGATTTGATGAAAGAAATCAGTACCCGGTACGCTAACCTGCCGATGCTGGCGCTTTCCCTTCATGAAGAAACTCTTTATGTGGAACGAGCCCTTAATGCCGGTGCCCGGGGATATTTGATGAAGCAAGAGGCCCCGGACCATCTGGCTGATGCTATTCATCAAATCCTCAGCGGCAATCGTTACGTCCATAGTTAAACGTTTCTCGTTCCTACTTCCTGATCGAACGAGCTTCGGTCTCGTTTGACTTTTGTCCTATCCCTGTCTTTAAATTCGACTGGCAATACCGGGTTATAGTTAATATAATGACGCCTTTGAAAAAGGAGGACCATTATGACTAAGAAGACTTTATACGATAGAGCAGAAAAGGCGATTAATCAGGCTTTCGAATCGGCAAAGCAATCCGCTAAAGTGGTGTCTCAAAAGGCGGGAGAAACTGCCCATTTGACCAAACTTCTCGTGGAAAAAATGACGCTGGAACATCAAGTTTCAAAAAAATTTGCCAAACTCGGCAGCCGTGTTTATGAAAAGGCGGTGCGGGAAGGCAAAGATATTTCAGCCGGGGATGACGAAATCAGCAATTTGATTGAGGAAGCCAGAAGGCTGGACCTGGAACTTTCCCGGGTCGAAGCCGCACTTGAGGCAGAACGAAAACAGAAATAATTCAAGCGAGCGTGGCGAAATTGGCAGACGCACCATCTTGAGGGGGTGGCGCCGTAAGGCATACAGGTTCAAGTCCTGTCGCTCGCACCAATTCCAATGAATTGGTACCATGCCGTCAGGACTAAGGAAGTCCTGTACGGCAAGGCAGTTAGCAGCTTCGTCATTCTGAGGCCCGAAGGGCCGAAGAATCTCGCGAGATCCTTCGCTTCGCTCAGGATGACGGGAAGAAACTTTCATCCGACGTTAACTTTTAAGGGATAAATGATTCCTTCTCACATTTTTCGCGAATACGATATCCGGGGGCTCGCAGATACTGAGCTGACGGATGAAGTCTCGCGCGGTGTCGGACAAGCCTTCGCCACTCTTCTTGCGCGCGAAGGAAAAAAGAAAATTTCTGTTTCCTACGATCTTCGTAAAAGTTCCAAGCGAATTCAAAAAGCGTTAATCGAAGGCCTTACCGCCGGCGGCCTGACTATTCTCGATCTCGGCATGCTTCCCACGCCGCTTTTATATTTTTCCGTTTCTCATCTCAAACTCGACGGCGGAATTTCCATCACCGGCTCTCACAACCCCTCGGAATATAACGGTTTTAAGCTGCATTTGGCCGATCGCCCGTTTTTTGGCAGAGAGATTCAGGAATTAAAATCCATTATCGAGAAACAGGCATTTGCTCACCAAAAAGGCAAAATCGAAAAAGGGGATATTCTCCCGGCTTATTTGGAATATGTCAAAAACCTTTTCCATTTTAAAAAGAAACTGAGAGTGGTGATTGATGCCGGCCACGGCATGGCGGGCATGGTGGCACCAACGCTCATTAAAAGTTTGGGGCATGAAACAATTGAACTTTATACCAATCTGGATCCCGATTTTCCGGACCATCATCCCGACCCTTCTGTTCCCGATAATTTAAAAGACCTTCAGAAAAAAGTCATCGAAACCGGGGCCCATCTTGGAATCGGCTTTGACGGCGATGCCGACCGCATTGGGGTGGTCGATGAAAAAGGGCAGGTCATCTATGGGGATAAAATCCTCCTTCTTTACGCCCGCGCCATTTTGAAGAAAAAACCCGGGGCCACGATTATCGGCGATGTGAAATGTTCCCAGCAAATTTACGATGATATTGCCAAGCACGGCGGCAAACCCCTCATGTGGAAAACCGGCCACTCCTTGATCAAAGCCAAGATGAAAGAGGTTCATGCGGAACTCGCCGGAGAAATGAGCGGGCATATGTTTTTTGTGGATCGCTGGTTCGGTTTTGACGATGCCATTTATGCCGCTTGCCGCATGCTTGAAATTGTGGACGAAAATCCACGGCCGCTTTCCTTGCTTCTCGGGGATTTGCCCCCGCTTGTTTCGACGCCGGAACTTCGCATCGAGTGCCCCGATGATAAAAAATTCCAAATTGTGGAACGGGCCGTCAAAGAATTCCAAAAAGAATATGAAGTCATTACGATTGACGGCGCCAGGATTCTCTTTAACGACGGAAGTTGGGGGCTTGTGCGCGCCTCAAACACCCAGCCCGTGCTTGTCATGCGTTTTGAAGCGCCGAATGAAAAACGATTGAAGGAAATTCGAACTCTCGTGGAAAATAAAATCAAAACATTGAGCCGCGCCTCCTGATGCTTTGGGCCCTGGTGATGGCCGGAGGGCAGGGAACCCGGTTCTGGCCTGAAAGCCGAGCGAAAAATCCCAAACAGTTTTTGCGTGTGATGGGAAAAAAGTCCCTCCTGGAACAAACCATTGCGCGCATACGCCCCGTCATTCCTCCTGGCCGTATTTTAGTCGTCACTCAAGAATCTAAAATGCGCGATGCCGCGCGTCACGCCAGAATTCCCGGTTCCAATATTATCGGCGAACCCGTCGGCCGCAATACGGCCCCCTGCGCCGCGCTTGCGGCGGCGCTTATCTTAAAAAAAGATCCCGCCGCGATTTTGGCGATTCTTCCTTCCGATCATCATATTGAAAAAAGCGGTGTTTTTTCCCGGGCCCTCAAAGCCGCGGGAAAAATTGCGGACAAACGGAGGCTGCCGGTCACTTTTGGCATTGAACCGGATTTCCCCCATACCGGATACGGCTATCTCGAAATCACAAAACAAGACGGTACGGCCGGCGGATTTAAAGTTTATCGTTTGAAACGTTTTCATGAAAAACCGGATTTGAAAAAAGCCAAGGCCTTTTTGAAAACCAAAAGATTCTACTGGAATAGCGGCATGTTTGTATGGCGCGCGGATGAATTACTGGCCGCCGCCAAAAAATTTCTCCCGAGTGCCTGGCGTTTGGCGAATGAGATCGCGGCAGGCAGTAATTTAAAAGTCCAGATGAAACGCCATTACGCCAAAATGCCGGATATCTCTATCGACTACGGACTGATGGAAAAAATGCGCGGTAAAATCCTTATGCTGCCCGTCAAAATGGGCTGGAATGACGTGGGGGATTGGAAAACGCTCGCCAAATATTGGCCCAAAGACGTTTCCGAAAACGCCCTTTTTGCCAAGACACTGATGATCGACAGCCGCGGCAATATTGTCAAAGGCCGTGAACGCCTCATTGTTTTTGTGGGCGTCAATGACTGCGTGGTGGTGGATACCGAGGACGCGCTTTTGGTTTGTTCCAAACACAAGACCGAACATATACGCAAAGTGGTCGAGCATATCAAAGCCAAAAATTGGCATCAGTATTTGTGATTTTTAAAACGATTCTTCTTGCGGTGATTCATGGGTTTACGGAGTTTTTGCCTGTCTCAAGCTCCGCCCATTTAATCCTGCTTGAAAAAGTTTTCGAATTTAAAATGAATCCGGACGTGGAATGGGCAGTGAATTTGGCGGCGCTTTCCGTCATTTTGATTTATTTTCGCCGTGATCTTGCCGCCATGATCCGTCAAACCTTCATTTTTATGGGCAAATACCCGGCTTCCGAAAACCGTGCCGAACTTGCCGACGAATATCCCCATGCCCTTCTTACCGGATTTATCCTTCTGGCGACCATTTCAACCGCCGCCCTGGGATTTATTTTCAAGGATTTTTTCAAAACCGGATTTACTTCACTTTCCATGATATCGATTGCCTGGATGGTCATGGGCCTGGTGCTGATTTTCAGCAAAAAATTGGCGGGACATCCGCGTCCGCTTGATCTTATGAGCCATCGTGACTCTTTTATTATCGGCGTGGCACAGGGGATTTCATTCATTCCCGGGCTGTCCCGCTCGGGGGCTACCCTTTTTGCCGGCCAAGCCTGCGAAATTGAGATTAAAGATGCCGCAAGATTTTCTTTTCTTATTGCCATTCCGGTGATTCTTTGGAAAATGTTTACCTTGAAAGATGATAGCGATTTTTCCCAGCTTGATTTAATTTCCTTTGCCGCGACGTTTTCCGCGGCTTTCATCGCAGGCTATTTAGCCCTTATGATTTTAATGTTCATGATTCAAAATAAAAAATTTCATTGGTTCGGTTATTATTGTTTGACCATGGGAGCGATTCTGCTCGGCTACAGCTTGCTTTCATGAAAATCCTCCGCTGTATTCTCAAAGAAGACAAAGAAAAACCGCTCGAAGGCCGTCACCCTTGGGTTTTTTCGGGAGCTATCGACCAAATTGAAGATGGATTTCAGGCCGGGGATTTGGTGAAGGTTTATTCCAACCGGGAAAAATTTCTTGGCATTGGGTATTTAAATCCCCGTTCCCAAATCGCCATCCGCATGCTGACTTTCGATGACGTGAAAATCGATGAAGGCTTTTTTGAAAAGAGAATTCAGAATGCCCTTCGTTTGCGCACGTCTTTTCTGCCTTCCAAAACGAATGCCTACCGTGTGATTCATTCCGAAGGGGATTTTTTGCCGGGCCTCATTGCGGACCGGTATAACGATTATCTCGTGCTGCAATTTTTAACGGCCGGCATGGACCATTGGAAACCCGTTTTTGTGAAAATTTTTGAGAAACTTATCCCGGTCAAAGGTATTTTTGAAAAAGATGACACGGAACAAAGGGATTGGGAAGGCCTTCCCAAACGCGTGGAGAGACTCGCGGGCGAGGAACCTCCCGATTTTGTGGAAATCGAAGAAAACGGCATTCGATTTCTAGTCGACATACATCAAGGCCAAAAAACGGGATTTTATTTGGATCAGCGTGACGGCCGCATGCTCGTGGGAGCGCACAGCCGCGGCAAACGAGTGCTTAACTGTTTTTCTTATACCGGCGGATTTTCCCTTTACGCGGCAAGGGGAGGAGCCGCGGAAGTTGTCTCGGTGGAGTCCTCAGAACCTGCGCTGAATACAGCGAAGAATAATTTTGAAAAAAATAATCTTACGGGCACCCAATATCAATTTATGCAAGAGGACGTTTTTGAATACCTTCGTTCCTCCCGTCAGGAATTTGATTTTATCATCCTTGATCCGCCCGCCTTTTGCAAAAATAAACATCAAGTTCAGCAGGCCGCGCGGGGTTATAAGGATATCAATCTCTACGCACTAAAACGGCTGGCTCCCGGCGGACTGCTTTTCACGTCCTCATGTTCTTCCTACATTACGCCGGATCTTTTTCAGAAAATTGTTTTCGGTGCCGCCAAAGATGCGCGCCGTGACGTTCAAATTCTCGCCAAGACTTCCCATGGTTTTGATCATCCCATCTCCATCTATCACCCCGAAGGTGAATACCTCAAAGGCCTGCTCTGTCAGGTAAGTTGAAAAAATTAGAATTTTTCTCGCCGGCAAAATAGGTCAATGCCGTCAAATGCTATTAAATGATCGTTTTTGATAGAAAGCTATTGGGGAATTCCTTGAATAGGGAAGGGTGCTATGGTATCTTTTTCAAACTTTTATCATGTCTTAAGTTTGTACCCCTTTCTTATGACAAAAAACCTTGATTGTAGAGACAGAAAAAACCTTTCTGCGTGCGGCAGATTTTTTTCAAATTTGCCTTTACGCAGAGCCGTTGCCTTTCTCATTGTTCTGTCCTTTGTTTTGACTCAGAATGGGACGGCATTTTCTTACGCCTCCACCGCCGAATTTTCACCAAAATTTTTTACTCCCTCGCTAAGCTCAATGGCTGTCCCTGGTTCCATCGGAAAAGTGGAAGAATTTTTCCAAGGGAAATCGGATAAGACCGTTATTTTGATTCAAGATGCCCACGCCATTCCCGAAGCGCAGCGAAACATTCAAAAAATCATCCAGCATTTTCAAAAAGAATATGGGGTGAATTGGGTAGGCGTGGAAGGGGCCTCGGCACCTCTCGATACTCAGATTTTTAAGAGCTTTCCGGATCAGGCATCCCTCGGAAAAGTTTTTGACGAATATATGGCCAAAGGTGAGCTTACGGGCGCGGCCGTTTCTGCGATCTTTTCCTCGCCCGAGAACAAAACCGTTTATCAGGGGATTGAAGATCGGGAACTTTATGAAGAAGGGATTAGGCGCTACCTGGAGGCCATGAAGAAAAGTCCGGAAATTCTTGAAGAAATCAAGGAGTTGAAAGAAAAAAACAAGATTCGGAAGGAAAAAATTTATCCGCCTCAACTTCTGGAAATTGATCGGGCTCTGGAAAATTTTGATGCCGACCAAAGCACTTTTGCCGAAGCCCTCAAAAAACTGGCCCATGTCCGCGGGCCGGAAAAGGGAACTGAACTTGCCCTTCTTGCCGAATCAATCCGCAGTGAACGGCATAATAAGAGTTCCCTTGAAGCCGAAGTCAAAGGTTTAGCGCAAGAAGTAAAAAACAGAATTGCTTCATCCGCCGAAGCGACCGTGCGTTTTAATCAACAATACCAATTATTCCTCACCTCGCGAATGTCCGCCGAAGCCTTTGCCGTCTTTTTGTTGGAGCTCACGAAAAAAGAGGCCAGGATGAAAATTTCTCATCGCCTCGCCGCTTTGATCGAGCGTCACAAACGTTTAAGCAAGATCGAGGGCGCGCGTTTGTTCCGTGATTTTGAGCGCTACGGCCAATCCGTTAAAGAGGCGCTTTTTAGAAACGATGAGGAACGTGGTCTGGACCTGGAAACTCATCGACTGAATCTTTTGAAGAAGCTCTCCGGGCTCGAATTGAGCAGAGAAGAATGGGAAGAGACTAAGAGTATTGTCATTGCGCCAAAAAAGGGGACAGGTCTTAAAGCCCTGTCCCCTTTTTTGGATTTTGAATCCCACGTCCGTTTTTACCTTAATGCCGAAGAGCGCGACGGGATATTTTCTAAAAATGCGATGGCGGGGCTCGGCCAAAGAAAAAGCGGTTTGATCATCGCCGGCGGTTTTCACGCCCAAGGCCTTATTCGCCGTTTCAAAGAAAATGGAATTTCTTATCTCCTTGTCCGCCCCGAAATCCAATCGCTTCCCGAGCACAACCGTTATCAGGACCTCATGCGCGGCGATGTTTCCTGGAAAAATTATTTCCGCGTCGAAAATGGAAAAGTCAATTTGTACCGGGCCTTTACCCGTGCGGTTCGCGACAAACTCTTAAACTCACCTGCGGCCGCCCAGGAGAGACTGCTTTTGAAACGCTGGCGCGATCAAATTATCCGCGATTTGATCCGCAAAGAAAAAGCCACCCAAGCGGGGCGGTACACGGCTTTCTTGGATGAAGTCGTTTTGAGAAGTCAAAATTCCAAAGGCAAACCCGGCTGGCAAATCAAAGTCGAAAAATTCCTGGAAGACCTGCACGTTCTGGACCGCGAAGGCCGCCTTAGCGAACCCAACATCGTCAAACTCCTTCAACCTGCTGCCGCGGCACTCCATCCGAACGGGCATCTTATCTTAAGCCCCTTCGAATCGATTCCCGTATACGATCTTCCCGCGGTCCGGTCCGAGGTGAAGCCGGATTCCCTAAAAAAGAAACGCCGCTCTGAAAACCGAAGCCAAAGCCAATCCGATCTCCACAGAAATCGGATTTATATCGAGCCGTTTAGGGAACGGGAAGTTTTAGCGCAGCTCCGCCAAAAGGGAGTCTCATTCATTCAAGCGCAAGAACATGGCGAATATCTCCCGCTTCCCACGGCGTGGAATGCTTTGCAAGCGGGAAAGTTCCTGGATCCCTATGTCGTCCTTTTAACAAAAAATGATTTTAATATTTACCGTATTGAAGAAATAACAGAAGGTGAAAATCAAGGCAAAAAAGTGTTGATCAACCTGGGAGGTGTGGCGGAGATTTATGGGCATCCCGTTTCTTATGATCTTATTGATGACGGAAATAGAAATGCCATTCGCTTCGGTTTTTATGAACTAACAAATTCTGCCGGAAAAAAAGTGATTCGTCTTGTAACCCTTTTATCCTTGGAGGAGGACAATGAACTTTTAATCGTTACGGAAGTTGATGCAAAGAATGCTCCGGATCTGAGCTTTGACATCACGGATGCGGCTAAATCGGAAAGAATGATTTCAACGCCCCTAAGAGAATCCATCCCTGATTCTGTAAGGGCGATTGGTCTTCTTATTCACGCCGGTTCTTTTACGTTGGATGCTGATCAAGGAATATTCTCGGTGATATTGAGAAAGGGAGGCAAGCGCACGCGCAGTCTGGTTGATGGGTCGGTTGTGAAAACGGATGATCCTTCTTTGTACTCGGAATTTAAAAATAAATTTTCCGAACTTATTAAAAAACTAATCAAACTCGAAGAGGACGCTTTCATTCAGCTCAAACTTTTAGGAGACGGCGGAGAAGGAGGGCAGATTCGCCTTATCGGTCCCTCAAACGGCTCTCTGAATCGAGAGTTAAGAGTTTTAATGTCTATGGCCGCAGATTTAAATATTAACTTCTCCACTAAAGATGAGGAATTTATTCTCCTGCCCAACGATGATATTTATGATGATCTCTCAAGTCTTGTTCCTCGTTCAGAAACGCGGATAGGTGAATTGGACAAAAAACTTAAAAGCAGAACAAAATGGACCTTTGCCTTGCTGAGCTTAGGAACGTTTCATACCGGATTAGGTGTCGTGATCATGCGCGCCATGGCGATGAATCAACGTCTTTCTTATTCTCCGGCATTAAATTGGCTGCCCGATTTATTGATGGTCATGGCGAATTTGCAGTTTTCAATGTTTCTGGAACTTATAAGGGATAAAAGTGTTAGGAAAGACATTCTCTCGCGCGGATTTGTCAATTTCTCACATCTTTTTGTTCCTCTCATCTATATTTTTTGGGAATTTGCTTCTTATTTTTTTTCGGATTCTTTCAAACGATGGCTTGTGGCAGGAACTACTTTTGAATGGGGCGATATTCCTGCTTACGCGGCGGGTGGGCTTATCAGCTATGGGATTACTTTGGGATTGATGCGCCGCAACCGAATCGCGATTAAGAAAGAACAAAACTTAGTTCGCTCCGAAACGCGAAGTCACGAGAAGGTATTGCTTGAGCTGGCTGAACAGCGCCGGAACCTTTTGGCTTCTTCGAATCCCGCAAATATTGATCAAGCTTGGAGAATTCAGCTTCACATCAATAGAATTTTGACGCAAATGGAAATTCCGTTCGTGGGGATTGGGGATATTCATGGAAGTTTGTATGACCTTAGAAGGGTTCTACGTCAAATTCAACCGGAAAAGGTTGTCGCGCAGGTGGGTGACGCCATTGATCGTGGAATGCGCTCCGCCGATGCGGAAAATCACCTGCGTTTGTTTCAAGAAGAGTTTATCCAAGGCAAACGGCCTGCTCCTGTATTCCGGATTCTTGGTAATCATGAACTTATGCTTCTTTTGGGAATGTTGGGTGATGACAAACAATTGCGATACTGGGCCATATTCTCAGAAAATGGAAATCAATTTAAATTGCCGGATGATGTTTGGTTGCAAATTACGACAGATCAGAATGCCGATGTTACGCTTTTACGAGAAGCTCTCCAAAAAGATCCTGCTTATGGTCCTATGATTCAAAAAATGCTGAAAGATATTCAGAATGGAAATATTCTCGCAGCGCTTGCGATTCAAGAAAGTATTGTCAGTCATGCGGGAATAACGCCTGAACTTATGATGCAGCTTGAAGCAGAAATTCTTCAAGCCAAAGGAATTGACTCCGATCCTTTATCCGATGAAGAACTTCACGCGCGTGTC
The DNA here is from genome assembly GCA_016196565.1 of Candidatus Omnitrophota bacterium. The sequence goes on from JACPXK010000061.1 coordinate 15,301, forward strand.
ACCGATGCCGAAATTGCCGAATACATTAACGTGTTGTTCCAAAAAGCGTTTATGCAGAAGGATTTTGACCATAATATTTTTGGCCCGGAAGGCATTTTTTGGACCCGTCAGCCGCTCGCACCTTGGCGCCGCCAAGTTTATGGACATGTGCCTCAGCCAGAAATCAAAATGGTTTCAAATAGCATTGGCATTGATGCTGTGGTGCATGAACGAACGAGCCATTATTTAGATGTCAACGCCACGGGACTTATTTCCTCAATCAGCCTTTCTCCAGATAGAGATATTTTGTCACAAATTATCGGCGCAAGAAACGAGCCCTTGGTAAAACTTAGCGACAAAGATTTGCAGCAAGGGTGGGTAGATCTATATTTGCTGGGGCCTTCCGACTTGATTCCGCTTGAGAAAAGTCTAAAAGACGTTGTAACAACTTCAGGCTTTAAAGAGCGCGGAATAGAATTGCGCCTTAAAGAAATAAGAAATCCCAAGTTGTGGAAATTTTGGAGCCGAGAACAAAAAGATTATGCGGTCAGAGTTTCTAAAATGTCAGCAGCAGAATTAGAGCAAGAAGTAAGGCAATACAGCGAATTGCAGGGCGGAATGACGGCCGAGCTTCGTTCGATTATGAAGCGGGTTAATGTGCTGGGGCATTTGATTAATGGCGGTTATGTGGTTGCAGAATCGATGGAAAGAATGATAAAAGATTTCCCCGACTCTTCGGCAACATGGAAAGCCGACCAAGCTGAAGCATTTAGAAAAATTACCATTATCCGGGAAATTCTTTACCGGTGGTGGGATAACACCTCTAAGCTCAAATCTTATACCTTATTTTCTAATAATGAAATTGTACCATTTGCTCGCCGGCATGGAGAACCGATTGAAGATCTAGATATTGCAGTGATCGGTGCGGCAGGGAATTTAGGAACTTACACAGTGGATCGATTGGCGAAGGAAGCTAAAGCGGTTGAAGCCTCCATGCTGCCGAATGAATGGGTGCCTTATAAAGATTATGCGTTCGAAAATTCAGAAAAAGTCCGTATGCAAGCTGCCGCAATGCCGGATCTTGACTATCAAAGAAAACTCATTGCTCAAAGTGACGGTATTTTGCATTTAGGAGGGCTGGTTTCCAGCAGTTTGACTCCGGCAGGAATTTCGTTGGAAGATTTCATTTATGTGAACGCATTTCCTTTGGCTATTTTTTATGAAGAGTCGTATCGGCAAGGCGAATACCCGCGCATTGTTTACGCATCCTCCATGCAAATTTATGACCTTATGGATTGGAAGATTCGTTTTCCTCCCAATCATGTTTTAAAAGAAGGTGATTTGATTTTTTCTCCTGAGCTCAATCGATGGATTGACGATATGGCCCAATTCCTTATCGAAAAAGCAGAAGATAATCAGGCCAGAGAAGCTATTCGGGAATACATCCAAAAGCATGCCCCTCCCACTAAATTCCCCGCGCATGAAATCAGCCGTTTTTACGCGCTCTCCAAAGCTGTGGGGGAACGAATCATAAGCCGTTATCCGAATGGTGTCTCTTTAAGATTGGGCGGTGTTTATGGCCCTGGATATGATGCGCCTTCAGGAAAAGCCTTGGATGACCGCATGGTGAGTCAGTTCTTTTATCACGCTAGCAAAAATCAACCTATCCCGGTTTCGGATATTCAAAAACATTATTTTTATATCGAAGATGCGGCGAATGCGCTTGTTCGTGCTGCGACGGCAAGTCTTACGGATGCTTTTAGACCGTGGGAACCCCGGGTTATTAATGTGGGAGCGCCGGCTCTCCATTCCGCGCGCGAAATCGCGGAGATGATCAAACGTGTTACGGGCAGCTCCAGCCCGCTGGTGGAAAATCCCAATCCCCAAGATTCGCCGCGTCTTTTGCTTGATTTAACAAAAATGGAAGAAGTCCTCGGAGAAAAATCTCATATTTCATTGGAAGAAGGGATCCGCAAACATTGGGCGTGGATGTCGCAGTCTGCTGATACCGCCCCCAAAACCTGGAGCAATCGTTTTTTTCACGTTACCCGCTCTGAGATGCGGTCATTACAAACCGACGGTGGTTCCACCGGACAAGCTCTTGTCCTGCAGCCGGTTGGAAGCCTCATACTTGAAGATGGCACAACGGTCACTCTGGTCCCGGCGAGAACTTTGTATGAAGAATTCGGCCTTCCGCCTTTTGAATTTCTTTTTCAAGGAAACGATTTTGTAACTCTTAAACCGACCAGAATTCACTCCGACGATTTAGAATTGCTTTTGAAATCCACCGATGCCCCTTACACCTTAGATGCTTACGGCCTGGTTTTTATCGATTGGCTCGAACGGCTAGGAAGGCTTAAACTTTTTGAAGAAATATTTCGCAAAGCGGTAGTTCGAGTTGAAGAAGATGCTGAAAATTTGATTCTCGTCTCGACTTTTTGGGGAAGGTATTCAACCGCTCAATTAGAAGAATTTCGAAATAAGTTTTATCGCGATAAAGGATTGATTGTCGAAGTTAAGCCGGGCATTTTTAGTCATGATTTTAGATTATTAATTCCTAAGGCCGAGATCAAAAAACTGGCGGATATTCAAAGAAAAATTAATGCAGGCCTAAAAACGCTTGCCGATTATCTTGAAGCCGCCGGCCAGAAACTAAATGAAAAAAATCAAGAACAAGAGGCATTAAAACGGCTGATTCCGGAAATCATCCTTCAATTACAATCCGTTCACGGCGAGGATGTGGCCAGCGCTTTGGCGATTTTTGAAAAAATGCCCAGAGAAACGGCCCGCTATGCGGCGGAAACCTTTATCGATCTGGGCAGCGAAGTAGAACTTGACCCTACCGGCCGGATTTCATCGGAGCCGAAACGACCTTTGGGAATTCCTCTTAGCTATCTTAGTCATCAGTATCATGATTATGATTTTCCTTTGCGTCTTGCCGCCGTCAAAATCGCGGGCGCGCACGCGATTTCTGAATTTTCAAACCGGCTGTTCGAGCTTTTGGATTATTCTTATGAATCTGTTGAGGGGCCTAAAATCGGCAACGGCCGCTTGCATTCCGACAAATATTTGGAGCAGCGCCATGAAGCCGCTAAGGCGCTGGCTGCCATCGCGAAAACCGATGGACCGACGCTGGACCGCCTGATTCAAACGGCCGGCTCTGCAACGCCCGCACCTTGGTGGGTCAAACGCAGTGCCATTGAAGCCTTGGGCATGTCCGGCGTGCGCGAGTCCCGGGTGCTGGCCGTGCTCAAAGAAGCTTATGATTTTACGCCCGTCTATCGAGATTCATTGCTTGTCGAACGCGATCAAAGTTCCCGCGATCCGGACAAACTCAAAGACGTGATTGTTTCCGCTGCCATGGTTGCCTTGGCAAAATTAGGGGAGAATGAAATCAAACCAGATCTTCTCGCGGCGCTGCCTAATCATCCGCATTCTTATCATCCCTATGATTGGGAATTCAGTATGACGGATTTGGCAGTCGTTGAGGCTTTGGGCGAATTAAAAGATGCCAGTGTGATTCCTCATCTTATGAAAGTTGTTGCCAATCAATGGAACCATTTCAATGCCCGCGTCAGTGCGCTTCAAGCAATTTACCGGTTGGATCCGCACAACAAAGATTTCCTCAAAATGCTTATAGGCATTTGGGATTATTTGTGGGATTTGAATTTAGCTCATGATTTGCCGGATTATGAAGGAAATGCTGAGGATAGAGAAGCGTTCTACCGCTACCTTGGAAATGTCCGGAAGGTGATAGCTGCAAAAGAAAGATCTCGTATGTGGCTGACTGTGATTACGCGCAATGAAGCGGTGAAGACACTGATTCAATTGGGATATCCCGCCTTTTTGGATTATGCCGCAGACTTGGAGCGCGAACGCGGTAGACCAGAATGGAAGATCGCCGGCCTTGCCCTTCAAAAGAAATTCAGCCTGAATTCGCGGGATAAAACCGCTTTAGAAAGATTGCAGCAGCTTTATGCCTTGATTGACGCCAATAGTATCCATGGTCAATGGTACAGCACGTCTTATATTTCTTTGGAGGATTTGGATGTTTTTGGAGAAATCTTCGGCGATTTGGACCTTGAGCATGCCGATCTTGTCTTTAGCGTGCTGAGGCCCAAGCCGCAATTTGACGAAAAATTCAGGGACCAGATCCGCCGCAAAACGCTGGAACATTTCGGCAAGAGGCTGGTTGAGGAAAACCTGGTCCGCTCCGAAATGAGGACGACAATAGGAGTTAGTGGTGCCCCACTTACCCAAACGCTGCCACTGGGTTCGGTAAGGTATTTTGGTGCGAATGGGCGCTGGATTCTTACCAAAGATCCTTTTGGAAATCCCATTGAGCAGCTCTGGTGGGATCGAAACAACAAATTCGAAAAAGCGGTTTTCTGGAATGTGGACCGGAAATTATTTGTTATGAAATCGCAAGGCAAGCACGAGCCGTTTTATGGGCAGCATTTTGAAATTGAAGGGGACCCTCGTTTGGTAGGTTCCGTCTTTCCGCAGAGCGAGGAACCGGAAGATTTTTTAGACCGGTCCGGACTATTTTTTTATGAAGGAATTAATCTTTCAGACCATCCGGAACTTATTCCTGGCGCAGGGGCTAATTATCTTCATGATTTTCATCCTCCAAAAGGATTGGGTTTTTCAACGCTTAATCTTATCGCTTATTTAGCCAAAGATAGGAACAAATCTTTACGTTATGTCGGCACCGTTGAGACCAAGATGATTAAATATGGATTAAACGAGGTGGGAATTTCTGACAAAAATCCATGGCAATTTTCCCTTCTGAAGGGTTTTGTTGACATAAAGGAAATCAGATGGCAGCCGCGTCCGGCGGAAAGAATATTCAACCCAAACGGATTTTTCGTTTCGGTTCAAGATGGCAATGTCACCAGGGCTTTTCATGAAGGCAGAATGTTTCTACCTCCTCAAATTACCCGTGAAGGGGGAGGTGATACCTTTCTTTTGAATACACCGAACGGTCCCTACGCCCGGATTGATAAGAAGGGAAATATTCTTGAGGACCTCCGTTCCGAAATGCGGGGGGAAAGCAAAAGAATTTTTGATGCCGGAAAAAATCTATTTTTCGCGCTTACACCCTTCGCCACCTATGTTGCTATTTCAAATTATCTCCCTAAACCGGCGCTTGAATGGGGGGTGCATTTTTTAGGTTTTATTTTAGGGCTTTATGTTTTGAGGGCGATTCGGTATTTGCAATTTAAAAAATCATTCAAGGCATTTCGCTTTTGGTCTCGCTGGCCTCTGACGGTTTCCTATAAGGATGCAATCGTTATGGGAAGCATTATTTCTTTTTTTCTGGGCGGCTACGGCATTTTTCCCGCTGCTTTATTCAGCCACACATTAACCAAAAAATATGAGGAGAGACCGGAACACATCAACCCTATCGATCGAAGTCTCAAAGAGTCTTATGACTGGACCTTAAGCCCGCGCGCTTCCCGCCTTCTTCTTTTATTCGTTCCCTTCATCGATTGGGCCATGACAGCCTTGTCTAAATTTTTCGGACGTGATGTGGTTTTCCATACGGACACTAAGTGGCAAATTCCGTTTTCTTTTTTCCCGACAGAATTTACGGCCATAAGTTTAGTGACCGCAGCGGCAGTCACGTTTTATTATATGACCCGGCGGGGATTGTCTTTTGCTTCCGCACTTTTTTTCATGGGGCCCATGATCATGGGCCCGCAGCTTTTATTGCTGGGGGGTGTTTTCGACCCTATTTCTAGGATTGGCGGCTATCAAGCAGGTGGTGCTTCATTTAATCTGGGAGATGTTTTGATGACGGCCGGGGCGATGCTTGTCATTTCGGATTGGGCCACGAAGGCTGTACGTAAAAAACAATTACAGCAGAATCTAAACGCCTTTTTTATGAAGGTGAATCAGATTCAAGATAATCTTCCCGGAGATTTTACGCGGATTAAATTCAGCTATGAATTCAAAACTTTTCGCCAGCTAAAACCCCATGAGATTTTCCCAGCCGGTGCGGATTCAAGACTCAAAAAACAAGCAGGGAGCCTATTTTTTGAGCTTTATCAGCAACGGGGTTTTTGGCAGAAGGAAGAAAAAGGAGATAAAGCCACAGGCAAACTGCCCTCGATTCATTTTTGGATTAATCCCGACGCTCCCGATTTGAAATTTTCAACCTTACTGCAATTCATTCAGGGAAATATTCATTTTCAGTCGGACGTTTATGAATCGCGCGATCCCCTAGCCGCTTTGGACAGATTGCTGCAAGATTTAAAGCACGGAACCTTAAAAACCCCTCTTCCTTTGCATTTGCCTCAGCTCAAGGTTTGGGACGATTTGACCCGGGAATATAGGCAAGTCGACGAATCTTGGTCTGCCCGCCGTTCGGAAATGCGTACGATAAAATTGTTTGATCCGGCGGCGGATTTGATCTCAAGGCTTATAGAAAGACGCGAAGAAATTTTTTCGGCGTTGATTAAGGCGTCAGGCTCGTCAGTTTTGGATTTTAGAAAACTGTTGGAAAAAGATGAGCCTTTAAAAATATTAGGCGAAAATGAAGATTCTCATGCGCTGATTCCACTTCGCAAAAAATACGCGGCCGGATGGCCGGCGCCTTCCCGCATTGAAACTTCTTTTCTTTCTTACCTGGATAATGTTGAAGACTATGCCTGGCTGTTGGAGGAAAAAGAAAAACATCCCGGCGATCCAGAGTTTCAACAAATTGCAAGCGACGCTAAATCGATCCAAAGGGCCTTACGTATCTTTTTCGACGAATATATTTTTGCGCATCTGATTTTGCTCTCGGCCACATTGTGGGAAGATGATGATTTCGAAGAACGAGTAAGGAAGCGCGACAAACTTCAGGATTTGCTCAAGCAGCTAACGGATGCGGCAAAAGGCGCGAGCGGACAAAAATTTGCATCGGACCCGGCGTCGCTCGTTAATTTTTTAGGCAGTTCCTTGAGCACTAAAGAGGCGGATTACCTGCCTTGGGATGATGATTTCAAACTTTTACCGACTTATGCGCAAAGGAATGGGCTGGCTATTAGCCGCCACTTGGGAAATATTTTTTCGCGCCGGCACTCTTCGCCGGATGTGGTTCAACACGAAAATCGCCGGCGCAATGCTCTTGACTATACTCTTCAAGTGCGTAATTTTAGAGAAAATTTACGCCGCTACGAAGACTTAAAATCGCTTCCGCCGTCCAATCCGAAAAAACAAGAAGTTGTTTCGGCTCTTTTGGGGATGTTTGCTCCTGATGCCTGGAAACTTTCCGATCCCAAGTATATTCGAGAAATGAAAACTATCTCGCCTCTTATCGTAGAGACCGAGGGGGGTAAAGTTTTTCCTTCCGATTTAGGCCCGGCTATTTTCCGCGATTTTACGGATTTGATTGAAAAAAATAAACGTGATTTGGCTTTGGATATTCTCCAAATGACATGGCTTAGACCTGTTCCCGGCCTTTATTCTCCGCTCGGTACCGGAGAACTGCTTTCCCGGGCTTTTATGCGGGGAATGATTCTCACCTCCGCGCTTTTTCCCGGCTTCGAAAAATATGATTTTGAAAGCAGTTTTTCCGTTGACCCTGAAGAAATACGTAACGGGACAAGCAGTGAATATTCCAAATATTCATGGAGAGAAGGGCTTAATTTTGTGATGGAAAAAATCGATCACAAACGTCCCAAAACTTATGGAGAAGATTCATTCTTTACTCCTTACAGTCATGAACGCGCCTTGGATTATTATGAGGAAACTTTGCGGGCCCTTTTGGGAGTGGGGACACCCTCTTTAACTTATGAAACAGGCCGACCTTTTTATGACGGTCATATTTTTGCTAAGGGACTTCCATCCTGGTGGGAACTTCCTATTGAAACGCGAGAGGTCTTTTCTTTAAGTTACGAACAAGCATTAGACAAAATATGGAATTTGCTGGGCCATCATGGATACCGGGGACAAATCCACTCTGGCGATTTGATTCATAGCGGAGGAATGGAAGATCTTATCAATGAATTAGCCGATGCAAATCACTTTCTATTAAGGGCTCTGCCCGCCGGCATTCGGGCATTGGGAAACGATTGGTATTCTTATGACGGACGCATTTTGGATCTCGGTCAATCGAATGCCTATCCCGGACATTTTTCCATCGTTAATAACTTTATGTTTGAACTTGAATCTTTGAAGAAAGCTCTTGGCAAAGATTTTGACGATCTTTTCCCGGAGATTTTGGCGCTCTCAGAAAAAGATTCTGGAAATCCTGGGTATTTTATTTCGGAATTCGCCAAGCTTTATTCTCATTTGAGGCGGGAAAATGCTCAAGAACTTCTTAAGATTTTACAAGCAAAGCTTAAAGAAAACCCTTCGCTCATTCTTTACGGGGAGGTTTTAAACGCGAGAGAAAAATTGAATCCCGGTGTGCGGGCGGATTTTCTCTTTCGATTCAAAGAAAGACCTTTTACAGAATTCCCCCCTACGCAAGTGCTTGATGCCTTCCGGCGTTCTGAGGTCCGTTCCGCGCTTCTTGATAAAACATTTTATCTTCGAAAGACTTTTGAAAAACCCACTCCTGAAGCCCTAGCGGCTGAAATTCTGTTGGCCGGCCGTTCCAAATTGGATCAATTTTCATTTTTTACAGAAGCGGATCACTATCTTGCGGAAAATGGTTTTCTTATTCCTGCTGTGCGAAGGTCATTACAAAAAACAAGACCGTTACTGCCTGCAAATTATGCGCCTTTTCTTGCAGCGTTCGAATCCATGCTGAGAAAACAAAATAAAGGGCCGGAAAAATCTGCGTTAAGCTTGGAGAGTAAAATTTTTCACGCCTCGTTTTATCGCGCCTTGCAGCAGACAGAGCGTGGTTTAGTCGCCGTTCCTCGAGATGAAAATGATTTAAGCCCCCATGAACTTCGGGACGCCATCGATCAACTTTTCGCCCAAGATTTAGAAAAAGGGGATGGAAATATCGTTTTGGAAAGCGTTCGAGACCAAACCGGGCTTTCTACCCTAAAACCGCAAGATATTGAATATCCCATTCGCGTTGCCTTTAGTATGGAAGGGCATATTCAGGAAGTCTATTTTGTTCTCGTGAAATTGAAAAAAGGCGTTTTTTACCGCGATCATCAAACTCTTGTTCCGATCGTTCTGGTTTTGGCGAAAGCGCCCGGATTTAAATCAGAAATGACGGAACATGAATTTAATGAGCTTGCGAAACGCAGAGAAAATCCGGATTTTGTCAAAGTTTTGCGTTCGGGAAGTGTGGAAACGTCTCGCGGCCGTCTTCAAGCTTACGCGGCAGAATTTTTAAATGATTACGAAGAAATAAAATTGGTGACGCCTGACAGCCGTTTTATCGATTGGGGATATCAACCGGGCGATCTTATTCTGGTTTCTAATAACCTCCTTTTAAAAGGCCGGTTTACCGAAGATGCGGATAAAAAAGAAATTTTGGCAAAAACCGCGGAGGATTTAACGCTTTCCTACGATTTTCGTCATAAAACAATGCCCGACCATTTTAGCCTGTCTTCGGGCGATCGTAATATTCGAACGGCCGATTTGGATTTTGCTAACGGCGGCATCAAACTTAAGCCCGGCCATGAGTTTCATTTTAAACAAATCGCTTGGCGCGGAACAAAAAGTGCCGGCCTTTCTCAGTTTCGGCAGGAAGTTCTGAGTTTAAATTGGCTCAATGGTTATCCGCATCAAAATGGCCACGCAACGCCTTTTCCCAGCTTGGGCAAAACCAACGACGCTTTAGTTCGTGCGGCGGTTCGACAAGGTTTTCGCAGCGGCATGTGGCAGCAAGTTCTCAATTTTGGCTCTGCACAGCATGAAGCGTCAGCTAAATCCGAAGCGCGGCGTGGAAATCTAAAAAAAGGGGAAGTTAATGGCGCGGGTGAGGGCGATGTCTTTTTACAAAATAATCATAGACAGCAGCTACGATTATTAAAAAGCAAATTACCCCAATTCCAACCAGTGTTTCAATCATTATCTAGCGGTCCCCTTTGGGTGGGAGTGTCAGCCATGCTATCACAAACAAACTGGGAACGGCAATGGCCATGGCAACTCTTATTTTTAAAGGATAAGCTAAAAAGAAACCCGATGCAAAACCTGCTGCAATCACAAATTTCAGGACATCCATATTATAAATATGTTGAAGGAAGTTTGTATCGCCGCTCCGAAACACGGAGTAAAAAGTTTATCGTCCCCATTGTGACAGGGAAAAATCCAGAAATTTCGGAGCCGGAAGGAAAACGGCGAAGCGTGATCACAGAAGGGAGTATTAAGCCTTACTTGACCTACGATGAGCTGATCAATTTATTAAAGCCATCTATAAGAAAAAAAATAGAAACAGGGAACATTCTTTTGATTGGTCCGGGGGCTCATATTCAAGAAATTCTGGCAATTTTTGAAAGGTTTCCCAACATCAAATCTCTCGATGTTGTTGACGCTAGTTACAAAAATCTTCTCATCATACAAAGTGCGCTCCAAAAAGAAAGCGTTCGCAATGCTTCAATAAGAAATTTTCTTCCTAAAATTAAACTGCATCATGTGGATTTGCTTCGGTTGAATTCTTTAAAGTCGAATCATTACGACGCGGCATTTTCAGAGCTGGTTTTTACTCCTTCGCTAAACCGAACGGCTGATGAATATAAGCTAGGTGTCAGCGCTTTGCGAGAGTTACTTAAAGCAAAAGGCGTTTTTATTACCCACAGTTCCTACAGAAATTTTTTTAAAGGTCGGGGCTTCGTGGGGCAATCTTTGCCGCGCAATTCCGAACTCCCCGAAGAGAAACTTGCGCTTTTGCTTCTTCGCTTGGCTCGCATCGCTTCAAATCAAAACCCATCTGCAGTTAAAACAGAAGGTTTATCAGTGGAAGAATTTGTGGCTGCAAAAACTTATGATGTTTTTAAAACGGTTACTCGGTCCGAAACGCGGCGACCAATGCAATGGTCGATTCCTAAAAGGGAAATTGCGCTTCACGATGCTCCGGTAACGGCGATTAGTTTTAGCCGGGACGGCCGTTTGCTGGCCTCTGTCGGTTCGGATAACAAAATCCGCGTGCTTGCTTTGGAAAACGGGAATGTCTCAAATCCTTTAATTTTCTCCAGCATGCCTACAGAAAAACGGGTGCGTGCTTTAAGTTTTGATTCCCAAAGAAATTTGACCGCGGCTCTTTATAGATCCATGATGCGATGGTCTGATGGGGACGAGGAGGGAGATGAAATTCCATTTATTTCCTTAAATCATGATGTGCATGGACTCCTTTTCAGCCCGGACGGCAGATTTCTGGCTAAAAAGCCAAGGAATCAATCTCTAGAACTTTTCGATACGGAAAAAGGCTACCGACATTCGCTTTTTGGCCTTACTCTGTCTAACATCCGAGCGATAACGTTTAGCCGGGACTCTCAATTTCTGGCGGGAGCGACAAATCATGAAATTGTCATAGAAAATCTCCAAGACCATACCTCAAGGCAAATCAAATTTGAAAAACCGCAGGAGGTTTGGGGGATCGCTTTTAGCCCGGATCGCAAGTGGCTGGCAGTCAGCATGACTGACGAAATCTTAATATTTGATATTGAAAGGGAGGATTTTCCCTTTCCTCTTTTACTTCATCAGACAGTTCCGCAAGGTAATCCGAATGACCACGTCCTAGTTTTTAGTCCCGACGGAGAAACTTTGGTTTCGACAGGCAGCAATAATACCATTCGTTTGTGGCAATTTTCGCCCTCAGAGGCTTCCCTTAATCTGGAAGCCGTATTATCCGCTCATCGCAATGTTGTCAGTTCTCTTGCCTTTAGCCCGGATGGCAAAACTCTGGCTTCTGCGAGCGGGCAGAGTGTAGAGAAAAAAGACCAGGAGGACAAAATCATCCGCCTCTGGGATGTGGAAGAAATTAAAAATGCTCCTCGTCCGGAAGAATTAATGAAAGACCTTAAAGCCGGAGAAAAGAATTTATCGGATAGCGATTTTGAAAAACGTGTCCGTGCCGCACGAATTTTACATTCTCTCAATCAATTAGTGCCTCAGGAAGTTTCCGAGGCCTTTGCGGTGCTTCCTACAGAGGTTGCCATGCAGACCGCGGTGGCGGCCTCGTATCTTTACCGGATCAAAGCGGCGCCTTATGAAACTTTGGATAAACTCAAGGAACTTATTGATCGTCTTGGCCGGCTCGAAAATGAGGCAATTCAAGCCAAGGGCGAAGGTCATCGCACGGGAATAGAAATTCATTCTTTCATTCCTGAAAAAACGGGGGATCCGGCAGCTTATGATTTGAAATCGCTGGTGATTAAAAATCTTTTCGAACTTTTCATGCGGGTCAAAAATAATGTGGATGAAGACGGACGATTGTTGGTCAAAACCCTTTTTGAAAATAGCCATCTTGAATTTCAAGGGTTGACTTATGCCGATCCTCAAACCATGTCTCTTTTATGGCAAGTTTGGGAAGCGGTTGCTGAAACGGAAAATTTCAAATTAATCGGAAGTTGGGCGGAAGATAGCGCTTGGGTCCATTTCAGCCTGAATGGAAGGTTGGGCGGACTTCTTCCTATTATGCTGAAATGGATGACGTTAAATGCGCGGTTTGCGGCGAGCAAAAAAGATCCTTCCGTTTTGCAGCCCGAATACGCCAACCGGTATGTGACTTGGAACGTCCGAAGTCCAAGGCCCTCCAATTTGCCTCATTTAAGCGGTTGGAGAACAGAAATTACGGGAAATATTCCTGATCCGCCTTCTCCGGAGTACCTTGACGAGCTTTTCCGGATTATCGATGAAGGAATCCGGCTCTTAACAAGTCAAAGGGCGGAAGATTTTGAGGCGTGGATTAAATACGTCGCAGATTTGCCGCTTATTCGTACGCCTTTAACTGCCAAGGGAGCTTTAGAACAGCAAAGCCTTCAACTTTACGAAACTCGCCTGCGCGTTTTTCATGCGATGCGAGTAACCCAAGCCCTTTTAAAAGGCATCGATTATCAGGCGGAGATAAATGAAGCTTTGAGGCAATACGGAATTTCATTTCAACTCGATCCGGAAGCCCAAAAAGATCCCGCATTTTCAAACCGGTTAAAATTCTTTCTGGAAGAAGCAAAGGCTAATTTCCCAAAACTCGGAAGAGAAAATATCGAGGCTGTTGTTCGCGGCGAAAAGATTTGGGATGGGGGATGGGGACTCGAGTTGTATTCGTACGGCGAGCGTGGGTTGGAACTACGTGTCGGTGTGGCGGGAACCGAAAAGCCTTTCGATGATTATGTGGGGTTTGTGGAAAATGTGAAGCGCCAAACTCAAAATAAAAATGTCGGAGCCATCCTTTTGACAAGAGAAGGCGTGTATTATCAAAGTCACCAATTTAAAGCTTGGCGCCCGCTTGTGGATGATAATTATCTTCCTCCAACCGGAACAAGCGAATTCTTGTTTGATCGCAATCTTTCCATTGCGATTATGACGCCTTCAACTCTTACCGACGCCCATTGGGAGGCTTTAAAATGGCTGCTTGATCCGCGCACGGTCCGGCAAAATATTCCCATTGAAGATAATGGCGAAGGGCGTATCACCATGAAAGGTCCGGACGGATCAGCTTTGCCTTGGGAAGGCTATGTCGGCGCTTCCATCCGCAACGAACATTCCGGGAAAAAATATCCGCTGAGTTTTGTGATGACGCCTGTGGCGGTTAGATCCGAAGCGAGAGCTCCGGCGCGTTCTATTGAATTGGCCGGAGCAAAATGGCGGCAATTTTTTGTCAGCAATAGCAAACCTTGGATGCTCGCCGTCGAGCCTTTTGATGAAATAGCCATTAACCGCCTTATCGGTAAAGTCAATCTGCTTTGGCTTCATCCTGCCTCAGAACCGATTACGACAAATCAAATTATTCAGGCTCTTCTCCAGGGGCCTCCCATTAGTTTGGTGGCGGGCTTTGTCAATCATACCTTCAAAAAACTATTCCTCGAAACCATGCATGCTCAATTAATGCAGAAAGGTTTTGTCGATTTGTCCAAGGCCCTGGCGCTTATTAGCAGCGGCCTTACGAATGTTGATTTGAAACTCGCGGAAGAATTAGGCATTCAGGTGACAAACGCTTCTAAAATCCTCACGCAGGCCTTATATGAAACCAATGCGATGGCCGTTTTGAATGGGCATTACCGCACTTGGGATGCTTTAAAAACCGCGCGGCGTCAGCTTTCATCTAAAGACTCTTTGGAGGGATTGTATGAAGAAATAGTCCAAAAGGGAACGCCTCGAGGAAAGAAAGTCATTCAATCTATGATGCAGCAAATTCTTTTTGCTCAAGCCATGCGCCACTTCGGAGAAATGGACGCGAGAAGCCGGTATGCACGCAGCGGCAATTGGAAAAACACGGCGGTGGGAGATCGCGCGCCGTGGTTACGGCTTTTGGGTTATGACAAAGTGATACGCACTAAAGTGACTTTGGGGATTCTCGGCAGTCAAAAAGAGGCCGAAGAAATTGTCAAAATAGCGAAGGCGGTCGGAATTTACCGCATAAAATTTTATTCGGGAGATAATGAACGGCGCAAAAAGGCGCTGCTTCGTTCAAGCGATCTTGTTATTCGTCTTCCCGGCAGTCCCGATATTTCCGCCGAAGAACTCACCTCCCTAAAACAAGACGGTGTTTTAATTGATCCCAAACGCATCAAAGTAAATCCCCGCTATCGCGTCCGGCTTTTTAAAACTCCGCTCGCCGGCCAAACCCTTTCGGTGATCGGCATGGGAGAAGCGGGGACGCAAGTTGTCGAATTGGGATCGGCACTTGGAATGAAAGTTTTGGTTCATCAAAGACGCCCCGGCCGTACGGAATATCAAAACAAGAAAAGAAAAATCGATTCTTCGCGAAAACGCCAAGGCCTGAAGCCCATGAAATTTGTTTCCCTCAAACGGGCTTTTAAAGAGGGGAATGTTGTCGTGCTTCTTGTTTCGGAAGCCGGCGAAAAGTGGATCAGCCGTGAACTTTTGGAATCCGCCGTTCACATGGGGCTGTTCGTGAATGCCTCGCGCGGCCCATGGGTGGATGAAGATGCCATGGTGGACAGCCTCCTCAGAAATAGAAATTTAA
The DNA here is from genome assembly GCA_016196565.1 of Candidatus Omnitrophota bacterium. The sequence continues at coordinate 30,323 of JACPXK010000061.1, forward strand.
CCGCGGTGTTGGACGTATTAAATGGAGAATCGAGATTGCAGGAGCCCGGATTTCGGATTGAAAAAACGCGTATCTTTCGAGTTTCACAAAAACAGGTTTTGATTCTGGGACACACCAGCAGTAAAAATCGCCCGACCCGCCGCAAAATGACGAAGACAAAAGTTTTGGATGTTTTAAGAATTTTAAAAGGCCAGAGACCTTTTAATGCGCGCAATGAAGTTTGGAAACAGAGATCCTCCCAAAGAGCCTCGGCTAAATCGGAAATGCGAAAATCGTCTTTGACGATTGGTCTCGGGCCTGCCGGGCTTCAAGCTTCTCTCATTAAACTTAATGAAGGAGCAAAAGTTTATGGCATTGATGAGCGGCTTTTCCCCGGGGGATTGGCTGTGCTCGGAATTCCCCGCGTGACAAGCCAACAGCGGGGTTTTAAACAAAACATGTGGGACCTGGCCATGGAAGTTTTTCATCACCCCAATTTTTTCTTCATGCCAGGTCTTCGTGTAGGCAGAGATATTTCGGTGGAAACCTTAAAAGCTTTAGGGGTGCCGATTATTATAGCCACGGGCGCCCCCATTCCTCGACGGACTTTGCCAAAAAGAAAACATATCAAAGGGGTGATTAGTGCCACCAATGAATTATTTCCGCCGGACAATTGGAACAATTATGTCAGGCTTCCTGAATCCATGGGCGGCCTCGGCTATGATTTTCTTCCGGAAATGGAAATGCCCTTTGTGGGAGGGAATGTGTTGTTTACCGGAGCAGGGAATGTGGGAGGAGATTCTGGGGAATATGTGGTTGAAGAGGCCAAAGAAGGAAGATTGAGGTATGAAAATCTCTATTTTGTTTACCGCGCTTTTCCTGGATTATTATCAAAATTAAAGCCGCGTTATCTCAAAGATGTTATCGATCCTCCTAAGCATCGGGTGACAGTCAAAGGATTGACGGTTGTCGAAGACTATCGGGCCAATGAAGAGAATCAACTGACTCACGCATTACTCCGCCGGCTCCGGGTGGTGGGTCTTGCGATCAGTGTGGATGGAGTCAATCACGAATGGGAGAAATTTGAACATAGCCATCACGAGCCTACGGTCAAAAGAATTTATGAAACGGCACATCCTCGGTCTTTAATGAAGGACCCTGCGAAAGGTAGGCCGGCGGAACCTTTTAAACTTCGTCCGGGAGTGACCATGTATGATGTGATTGAAAAAGCAAAATCAGACAGGTACTTAACGGCAGATGAGTATTTCCTTCTAAAAAACGAGTTAGATCATTTTGGCGGAAAAGAACGTTTAAATCCAAAATTTGGTTATGAACTTCAGACTGTTCCCATTGAAGGGGACCGGGGTTTGGAAAATCTTCCTGTTGATACAAGTATCGAAGCCCTGGGAAATATCAAAGAACTTCTTCCCGGCGTGGATGTCACGATGCCCCATGTGGGGCAAGCTGCAACGGGCCGGGGAGCCATTCCAACCACTCTTTATTCCGTCGAGGTGGCTGATCTTCCGAGGCTTATGAGGGAGGCTCCGACGCCAGATGAAGAAAAAATCCTCACCTTTTTACGGCAACACTGGTTTGATTTTAGATTTGAAAGAATTTTTTCCGATTTTAAGACGTTCACAAATCCCGAACATTTCCTCCGTTATTTCCAAAAGACAAAACTTGATCACTTGCTTTGGAAAGTGGGGCTTGAAGAAGAATTTTTCCGGCGTTTAGCGCAGCAATCCGTGGCGGCCGGCATGGAAGGCGGCGTTGAAGCTCTCGTGCGGTATTTATCGCGCTCCGAGACGCGAAGCCAAGAAGAAATTATTTCTACCCGGGATGAATTGTTGATGCAGCCGGATCTTTTATTCAAGATCGATTTCCAGACTTTGCTTGAAGAACAGAGATTCGAAAGGGACCGGTTTTCCCGCCGGGAAGTTGAAAAAATCAGTGAAGTCCGGGAAGTCATGAGGAAGGCTTTTGAGAGAGTTTCAAGGCCAAAAGATTGGACGGAATCGAAAATCGGCGTTTTCCGGCCTGTTCCCGCTAAACGCTGGATCAGAATACTCAAAAAACTTGGGGTCAAACCCGGAGAAAAATTGCTCGATCTCGGCCATGGCCGGGGAGATGCGATTTTCCTCGCAGCAGCGCTTTTTGGGCTCGATGTTCATGGGGTGGAATACGACAGTTATCTTTTTAGGCAAAGTTTTGCGGCAAGAAAAGCTTTGAGAGCGGCGGCTTTCGGAGGAACGAATTTAATTCGATCAGGCCAGGCCCGTTTGAAAAGAGGTGATTTTCATAAGATCAACTGGACTCCGTATGATTACATTTATTATTACTCTGCCGGGGCGGAATATCCTGATTTTCGCAGAAAAGCATTTCACGGCATCAGCAAAAAGTTGATCCGCCAGCTCAAGCCAGGAGGAAAATTCATCCTTTTGGCTGATAGGGACTGGAACAAGTCAAAAAATTTCTATGAAGATTTTTCTCGTCTTTTAGAGAGCCGTGAATTCACGCTGGAACGAATCCCTGAGCTTGGCGTTTGGATTTTCACCAGAAAAGCTTCACGCGCTGAAGTAAGGAAGACGCTCAAAGAAGCTTTTGAGGGCCGTGATATCCGCTATCTTGCCGTTGATTTTGATGATAATTTTGCTATTCCCAAAAAAATTCCCATACCCCGGGCTTTTGATGTGATTAATCGTCTAGCGCGAAAAGGAATCCACATCGATTTTGTCAGTTCCTCGGCAGACGAGTATTTGGGGAATTTGCTGCTTGAAAATCATGGGCAAGCGGGCACGGGGTTTGATCCTGCTGTTAGTGACCAGATTCAAATTGCCGGCGAACAAGGCGGTGTGGTTTTGAAATTCGATCGTCTCCAAGGTGCTTGGGAGCGCCGTGTGAGATTTTCTCTTTCATCCGGACAGAAGACACAATTAGAGCAGGAGATAAAAACTGTTTTCGAAGAAAAAAAATTATTCGATGAGGCGAAATGGGAGGCTGACATAAGGCGCCAAAGACCTTCAAGCCTGGCCCTAAAAATCAATTCGCAGGATTTGCATTCTAGAATTCAGCCGATTGTTCCGGAAATCGAACAGAGGCTTTTGGAATTATCGCAAAGGATTCAGTTTCCTAATAGGCCCTACGTTTCAATCTCAAGCGTTGCTTTGGAAGTGACATTATCTTCCAAGGGATTATGGGTTCAAGATCGTTTAAAAGAGCTCGGATTGAAACCGGAACAAGCCGTGGTTTCGGGGGATTCCGCTTATCCCGGCGGGGGCGATGAATCCATGTTTAAAATTCCCGGCATCTTAGGGCTTTATTCCGGCCCGGCTCGAACGGACCTTCCCCGCAATGAAAACTTTTATGAAACCCCGACTCCCGATACGCTTGGGACCATTAGCGCCTTAGAGCTTTTGGCGGATGTGTTGGAGAATAAATCCAAATCCGAAATGAGGGTGACAAAAGAACAAGCCATTGAGATCGCCATAAGAAAGTTTAAGAGAGAAAAACTCGAACAAGAAAATACGGTTTTGGGTCCCGGCCTTGACGGGGTGTTCACCGCTTATCTTAACGGGGAAAAGCCGGAGACAATCTTGAACGATTTATTGCGCGTCTCCAACGTAAAACAAGAAGACCGGCTGCGGTACATGCTTCGTGTCAGAGAATTATTTGACGAAGCCATGGGGATTAAGCCGGCAAAACCTGACGAATCGGAAGTTATCAGTGTCAACGATAAGCTGATTTATAGAACTCCGGAAATTTTACGGTATATTCCTCAACCGATTGATTCTTATGCGGACGTGGATTCATTAAAAGAAGGTTTGTTTTCCTTGTGGAAAAATGGCTATCGCGATGATAAAGAAACCATTCGTCCCGGACAAATCGGGGCTTTAGGCCTGATCAATAATTTTGAAATTTTGATGTCTAAGCCCTTTGGTTCGGATTTAGTCCATCTGCCGATTTCTGGAGACAAAGGAAATCCGGAAGCATGGATTGAAGCTTTTTTGAAACATTATTTTAGACCTTCGGAAGATATCCTTTCTTACGATGTTTATGGGGTTTATTACCGGCCTTGGGAGTCGGAGGACGCCGGCCCTCGATGGATGTTTGTCATTCAATCGAATGTTGCGACATCCGATACTTTGGGCGGCGATCAAGGCTGCGAATCCTGGCTGAGGTCCGAAACGCGGTACGCCAAATCCGGCTGGCTTCGCGACAAACTTAAACTATCCGCAAAACAAATCCAAGGTCTTCTTGATCGGCCGCAAATCCGGGGGAGTATGAAGAAATTAAATCAGTATTTACGGCGGCAATATCCGCAACAGGTCCCTTACCTTAATCGAATGGACGGTTCCGCTGGAATGGCTGTGGCTGTAGGCAAGGAAAAAGAATTTTTGGAATTAATCAAAGATACTTACATCCTGGCAAACGGAGATTTTAAGGAAACACAGAGTTTGCTGGACATGGACGCGTCACTTTTGCAAAGGGCTTATGTCCGGTTAAACCGACGCTTAAACGATATCGAAAATGCCAATATTTTTGATCTCGCGGTCCCACCCGGCATGCTTCTTCACAAAATCGCGGCAGCTCTGCCCGCTTTACCGGCTCAAGGCGTGCATGTCTCCTCTCAAGGCAGGCCGCATGTTATTTCAATCATTCAACAGGCGGTCAAGAAATTTTCTGACCCTTCGGGCCAACAAGCCATAAGTGCCATACGGCGGGCCATTTTGAAATGGCTGATGATCGAAGATGAACAAAAGAGAACATGGCCGATCAACCTGCTTCGAGACCAGCTGATTGAAATTTTACCGAGTCTCCGGGGCGGCAGTTTTTCTTATGGCGATTTGATCCGGGGGCTTGGTATTCACAAGGAATTTGCCAAAGAATACCGCGTGCGCATTTCCCGTTTTGGCGGAGTTTTAACTCAGGTTGCCCAATCCTTTGGATTTAGCAATAAAAGAGGGCATACGGCATTGTCCGTTGCAATCAGGAATCTAGAGATAGGAAATGTTTCTCAGCTTAATCTTTTGGATGTTTTATCTCATGACGCAGGCCGGAGGGTGTCTTCGGAAGATATTGTCCGCGAACTTGATTCTCCCCAAATCGATTGGAATTTCCAGAAATTTTTCCAGCGGCATCCTTCTATCGTATGGATTAAATCACAAGGTTATGGCGCGTTTGTCAAAGCGGCCGGTATCGAAGTTGCCACCCGCCATAAATTGAAAGAGCGCCATGAAGATTATAACGGAATTCTCAAACATATTGCGTGGACTTTCGGCGTTACAGAAGAAAGTATGTTGACTCTCTACGCCTTTTTGGGAATGAATCTGGCCGAAATGCAAATTTCTGAGGGCAATTTGCTGCGGCCAACCGGCCTTAAAAAATCCGATATTCAGCAATCCATGAAGCAGTCCCGCTGGAAAGAACTTGCCGCTTTAAGAGCGCGGGTTATTGAAAAATACAATCAGGAGCAGGCCAAACGGGGAAAATTGCAGATCACGGAGAGGTCCTTTTCGTATGTCGATGTGATTTGGGGAGTGGGATTGGCAGACGATTTCTTAAAAGAATTCAACCGGAGAATGAAAAACGAGGCCCAATACCATAAAGATCCTGTCAGAATCGGAAGATCTTTTGGGTTTATGGGAAAAGATGCGGGCCGGACCATTACCCGAATCGTGGAATTAATTGAAAATCGAGGAATAAATCTCAATTTGGATCCGATGGATGAAAGTGGAATACGACTGCTGACCATTCTTAAAAAATTCGTTCAAGATGAAAAGAGAGAGGGGACTGTTCATGTGTACCGCAACCGGGGTCCAAAGTCGGGCATAGTGTGGAGATCTCTGCCGGTTGAGTATTATCAAGACACCTGGAATCTTCCCGGTTTTTTTGCGGATGTGATGGGGGAAGTCAGAAGGAGTGTCAAGCCTTCTTACGACACGGCCTCGCAAAAGGGGACGCTTGTTATTTTTTCAGCCAAGAAGCACGCTTTCAAACCCAAGCCGGGCTTATCTCGATCGAAGGCAAAGTCCGAGACGCGCGCGAATGTAAAGCAAACAGAACTCCAGTCTACACAGGAATGGAAAGCTCTTGTTAAAAGTATTGAGCGCAAGAAGAAGGGCACGTTTGATAACCCCCACTATATTAATGCCCTCGTGGGATGGTGGATTTTCCATCATCAAGACCCTCATGACCCGAAGCTTCATGACCAGCAAGATCAAGGAATTGCCTCCCGCATGGATAGCCGCACGGCCATTGCTGTTTTTGACTCCTTAATTGCCTCGCATCCTTCTAACAGTTTGCTCTTAGCGGCGGATTTAGCGGCGCATTTTCTTAAGCTTCCTTCCTTTGCTCGCGAGGACAAACGGCATCCGCTTGAAATCGAACTAGGCTTGCAATTTGCCAAAAGGCCTTCCTTGATGAAGGCCGTGTTGCTGCTTCAAAGACCCGTCACGCTTACGATTTCTCCCGATTGGAGCAGCTCTTTAAGACCAAACGGCCAAACCTTGCTGGGAATTTTTAGAGAAATCATGAGTCAGTCAAATTATGAACCGGTCGACAATGTGTTTGAATGGGAAGCCGCTAAACTTTTTTCCGTAGCAATCGAAAACCGTGACAAAAGCTCTCTGAATTTTGAATCAAACAAGCACCGCTCTTTAATCGAGGTTTATCCCGACGGCGCGATTTCTTTGACCTTTCTGCCTCGTATTCTTACGAAAGATGCCAAAATTAGGCGTTCCGAAATGCGGGCGGTGCTGGAGGCTGATATTTTAGAGCAGCTTCACTACCCGTTGGAAGATTTTGAATGGCTCGAATATAAACTTTTGCATGAACTACTCGAAGACCAAGCCGGTCAAATGCTGTTTAAACAATTTTATGCACAGCCGTTTAAGCAGATGATGGATAAAGCAGCCCATAAGCTTAGGACTTTAACAGCAATGTCAGGAATGCCGGCTACGGGAAAATCGACTTATGCCAATCGATTACTGAGAATGCTCAAAAAAGAATATCCCCATTTACGGTTTCGGATTTTAAGTTTCGATGATTTTTTGCGTGCGGCCTCACTGACGCCTCAAGGGGTCGAAGAAATGCTTGCCGATGATCTGCTCCCGCGCTATCAAGAATTCGTGAAAAAAGTCGCGGCGAATCAACTTGCCATGAAGCCCATTTACGATTCAAGCACTAGAGCGCAAATTGAATTCGGTTTGGATGCGAAGGGTAATATCGTTCTTTTTAACTCCGATCCTGTGACGGGAGGTGCCAACGTTACCATCACCATCAATGACGGCGGCACTTTTGATTATGAAGAAGTGGAACAAATGAAAGGCGGCGTGAGAACAAACATGGTGCCGGGAAATCGATTAAGAGGAAATTCGAGAGTGGAAGAGCCTGTGCAATTTGTGTTAGCAAGCACGAATGACCGAAGCGGCAATATTCCCGCCAAGATTGAAAGTCTTCCAGACAAAAGAGTGAAGATCACTTTGAATGTTGCCGGCTATGATCAAGCTTACTATTTTGAAAAACGGGCCGACGGCGTTTACTTCACGACCGAAGGGATAGAACATCTCGGGGCCAAACGGCTATCTGCGCAAGAACGCGAAGAAGCGCTGGAGGTTTGGCTGCCTGACGATCAGAATGGAAAGGTCATTCTGGGAGAAGGCGTGGGGTCTCTGGCGGTGGATATTTGGGATATTAGCGCAAGTGTCGAAGCAAGCTTTACCGCCCGGGCTTTTCGGTTTGCTTTCCGCCAAATCAGGCGAGGACGTGCCACGCTTGAAAATTCGGATGAACAGATCAGCCGGTTCTGGAAAAGGCGTTATGTGGCGGATCGAATTATCGACCGCATTCACCGGGAAGCAAGCCATCGGCCCAATCATTATAAAATATCGAGTCATAATGCCGCCGAAGCCTTGTATCAACGTATTTTGTACAATCGACTTTCTCTTAAACTAAGAAGATTTTTTGCCCTTCAATTTCAAGATTATGCTGCTTCAGATAATCCGCAAGATATCCTTGATCATTTGATTAAAGGAATGCGTCAAGAAAGCACGTCCGCTATTGCCCAGTGGATTGAAAACGTGCGTAAACAGTTAAAGGAACCGCTTAAGCATCCGGAAGTTCTTCCTGCCAATAAACCTTTAAGCCCTAAAGAACAGTTTGAGATGTTCTGGAATAATGAATATGGTTTGGTGACTCTATCGTTTCTGGAAAACTTTTTAATACGCTTTCAGCATTTAGAGGGTCAGCCTGGACAGTTTATGCCTTCCATGAAAACGCATTTTGAAAGCGTGTTGCAGCGGGGAATGGCGACTGTGGTTAACGGAGAATTCGCGAATCTTCATGGTGTTACCGAAGGGCCTTTCTCCTATGTCCGAATGCTTGGCCCGGATCAGACGATGGTGGACCAAGTTAATTTAGAAGAAATTTTTATTGTTCAGCAACTTCCATTCGCGGGAGCTGAACTGCTCAAAATAGAAGCTATGGGTCCTGAGCAAAAAACAATTGATGGATATACGCCGATGGAAGCGATGCAGCGTATCGTGGACGGGTTTTTTAAAACACGCCAAATGATGCAAGACCGCGGCATGATGGATCAGTCCCCGGATCTCATGCTGCGTTACGGAGTAGGTTTTTCTTATGGAGAACCTACGGTCCAATCGATTGCTTTGGGCGGGCTCGTGGTCGATGACTTGGCGCTTAAATCTTACACCGAAATCACGCTGGCGGAAAATGCCGAGCCATTGTCTCAAGAATATAGGGAAATCCCCGGATACAGTCAGCTCAAAGGATTCCAAAGACGCTTTGTCCGGCATATCGAAAGAGGAGAAGATTATTTAGTAAGGCTTCCTAAAGCCATCCGGCCTTATTACACTCAAAAAATTCTTCAAGAGGTGCCCGCCGACACAAATGAACTGACGAAGCGCCGGTTTGGCCATGAATGGGAAAATGCCAAAAAGGCATGGCGAAAAGAGGGGAAGGAAGGCGATCCCGATTATTTCCGTAATTCCGGAATCGCGGGAGCGGTGACAATCCTGTCCTCCATAGGGCATCTCAATGAATTTTTTTCACGTTATTACCTCCATGAGTTGACAATTTTATTTCATAAAAGAATGTCGGGATTGGCCAATCGCAAGGGCAATCCGCGTCAATCTTGGGCGGCTTATTACCATCACCACTTAAATGGAGATCCTTATAATCCTCTGGTTGTTTTGAGCCGGAGGCTTTTGGATAAAGTGCTTGAGAATGAGAACTATATTCAATCCGGACATTTGATTTATGAAGAGCTTGTTCGGGAACTGAAAGCTGAAAGAAAATTACCGAAAGTGGCCGATTGGGAAAAAAGAACGTTTAATGATTTTCTTGTCCGGATGGCATCGCTTCCCAACGATTGGAATTCGTTTGATGCTTCCCCAAAACCGCGTTCCGAAATGCGCTCAGATCAGCCGGTCCCGGATTTATTCCTGCCGCCGGATTTTGAATACGAAGACGGTGTGGCATCAAATATTTATTTGCTGGATTCTCACGCTGATCCCTCTAAACATCATGCGATTGTACTTCGATTGACCCCCGGAATTTCAGGGTCGGCTCACAGAAATGGAGAAGTCGTTTATGATTTTTCCCTTGTCGGGCAGCCGTACGGTTTTTCAAAAATAGAATTGTGGGACCACAGGGGTTACAAAGGGAATGTGACATTGCACCTTGACGATCACGGCAAACTTCAAAAACGAAATCATGGCCCTCGTGAAGAAGATTGGCAAATTAATATCAGTCCGACCCGCGAAAGAGAATTCCCTTGGCTTCGCGGGACGCTTGAGGCATGGCTCAATTCCCAAGAAAATAAACCCTTGGACCGCCGTAATCCGTCTTTTGACGCTTTGGAAAAAGGAAGGCTCAATCAGCAGCGAATTATAGAATTATTAGATCCTCCAAAAGCATCGCTTCCGAGAATAATTAGAAATTTAACCAAAGAGGGGATTGCCGGGGCCCCGGCCTTGATCGATATTTTGGAATCCGGAGATGAGGCAGATCAAACAAAAGCATCAAAGGCCTTAATTGAATTGGGGCCTGTTGCGGTCCAAGCGGTGATTGACCGTCTGATTACTGAAGACAAAGATTTTCGTTTGCGTTTGGAAAATGTTCTGGTTCCAATGGGGCCCAAAGCCATGCCGGCCTTAAGCGCGGCGCTTCGCAATCCGCGCCTTCGCCAAGCCGCGTCTCACGTCATGCGCAAGATTGATCCCGTGACTCCCACGGTGGTCAATATTTCTCCCATTGCTAATTTGGCGGGGATTGAACTTCCACCGGAAGGGTCCTTGCCGGAAAAAAATCTTCTTGTTTACGGGGGGCTTGGCGCCGTGATCCCGCGTTTTTATAAAGAACACATCGACAGGCTTGCCGGGCGTTATAACATCAAGCTTCACGCCATCGATCTTGCGGGGCCGTCCGCCGCCAAGCAGAAAATCGAAAAACTGGGGCTTCCATACACCTCTTATTTTTATGTGCCGGCCCGTCCTCCCGAAGGCGCGGAAACGGAATTCTTAAAAGAAGTTTTGAAGGCCAATCCCGACGGCGTTTTGATTGTCACGCGGCCCGATACGCATCTTCAAATTGCGGCGTGGGCGATTGAAAATGGACTTCACGCCTTTATCGAAAAGCCTCTCGGAAGGGCGGAAGACATGGACCATTTCGACATGGTTTATGAGCGCACTCCGGACAGGAATTTTGTCATCGACTTTTTCTTCGACAATCCTTCCGCACTCGATGCCTTCGAATTGCTTCGTGAAGAAAATTTCGGTGAGCTTAAATCCGTTCACGGAAGAATGATTGAGAAAACCAATCTTGAACCCGGCCGGGAATGGCTCACAGAACCCGACGTAAGCGGGGGTGGTTTGGGCATGGACATGCTGGTCCATCTCACTGCGCTCGGCGAATTTCTCTTTCATAAATTTGGCATTTCGTTGGAAGATTTTGAATTTCACAAGAAAGAAAGTTTTCTTTCCCGCTATGTGGGGGCACCCGGTGAAACCGAAACTTATGCCCGTTTGGTGGGGCATGCCGGAAGTGTAGCCATCGATTTGGGAGCGGGTAAGGGGCTCCATCGAGACGCCTATTTTATGATCCTCGAAGGCACCAAAGGGACGCTCGAAATTAATTTGGGGACGGAAAAAACATTGCCTTTCTTAGAACTAAGAGACCCTGAAGGAAAGATTATTTTCCATCAAGATTATGGCCCGGACATCGGGTATGCGGGCACAAATCGAAAAATATTTGACAGTCTTCAAGGCCTTGGAAATGTTTCGCAAAGCGAACGTGATTTTCGTTTTCACGCCACCCGGCTTTCGGTAAAAATTCTGGAAAAGGCCCAAGCGGAACTGGGCGAAGATTATGAATCTCATGAATTGGGACAAAATCCGGATGAGCTTCCCAGAAAGGTCAAGAGTGTTATTACCGCCCAAGCCCATTTTGGCAAGCGAATTGAACTCATGAATGAAAGAAATCCCAATCAGAAAATTGTTTTGATAAGGGACGTGAGCAGCAATAACGCGCATTATTATTATCATTTGATGATGCCATGGGGAAAGGAAGGCGATGGGGTGACCCTTCGCATTTTGCCGTCAAAACTCCGCATCGAGAATTTCCGGGTCCCGCTGGACGATCAAGGGATCGGGCAAACCATTCTGAATTGGATCATGCGGCAGGCTTTGGAAATTTATCCTCTTTCCTCCTATCCGGTTGAATTTCATCTGGTCAATGACTCACGTATGTTTAGCTTTGCCCAGGAACTTTTTATCCCCCAGACGATTCAAATTTTGTATCCTTATGATCAAAGCTGGAGTTCTATTCATGACCCAGCTTTGAATTTTTACGACGAAGAATCCCATGGCCCCGGTGAAATTTATTTTGGCGGAGGAGGCTATGAGAGGGTGGCCGTTACGAAAAAAGACGGCCATTATGTGGTTGAAAATCCGCCCGCGGGAATGCATATCGAGTTTGACGGCCTTAGAATGCTGGCGCGGGATGAAGCAGGCCCCCTTGCGGCCGGTTTTAAAATCAGCACCGACATTCGCGGAATTCCCCGCCTTATTTTTGCCGAATCCGGTGAAGGATTATCGCTTCGCCCGAATCCAAGCAAAGGGATCAATGAACAAGTTAAGGCCCTTAATGAAAATCTCAGAAATGAAAATTCTTGGATCCGCGTTCAAGCCGTTGGGACACTGCAAGAGCTTTTGCGCAATGTCCGGGAAGATTTTGTCCGCTATTATTTAAGGGATTCCATTACAGCACTGATCGAGAATCTTGGCAGCGGCAATCCCGAGCTTCGCAGGCAAAGCGCTGATGCCTTGTCCGTTCTTTACGGCCGTATGTCTGAAAATTTCCTGGAAGAAATAACAAGCGTTCATCAGGCTTTAAGCCGGCTGCTTTTTGACCCATCTCCGGGCGTCCGAGACAGCGCTGCTTACGTGCTGGGGGTTTTATTTTCCGTGGTTTCAGAATCTTTTATCGAACGCCATCTTCTTAGTGAGGTGATTCCAAATCTTGTTCAAAGTGCTTCCGATCATCCGTGGGCGGTGAATTCCACTTTTGCTTATGCCTTTAGCATGCTTTACAGCCGCGCCGGCACGAATTTTATCTGCCGCCATTTGCTCGACACCCTTCGTCCGATTCTCTGGAGCCACGCGCGGGACGATTGGTATTGGAGGTCCGCTTCGCCGCTTCATTTTAGCGATCCGTTGGTGATATTCCTCCGTCGCAGACCGCAAGAGCTTTTTGGAAAATATTATCGCAATCTCCTTCTTAGAATTTTTTCCCAGACGCCGGATAAAACTTTGCAGCTCAAACTAGCCACCTTCTTGCTGGAGACCTCTTCTGAGGAAGGCATCAAGGTTGTCAATCACCTCTTTGGACTTCACCTCAAGCCTGCCGCGGTGACCAATACCAACCGCATCTTTGCCTCGGTCGCCGAACGCCTTTATCATGAACACTTTTTGGGCGCCGAACAATATGTCAAGCAATGGCTTTATTTGAAACTTTCGCAAGGGACGAGTCCCAGAGAAGTGGAAAAATTATTAAATGAAGAGCTTCTTCCTTCCCTGCGTGCCTTTGAATCGGTCCAGGATTTTCTTCCGATGATGGGGATCGAGACAAAGCAGACCATCGAAGAACAGGGAGAAGACAGCAATATCGATCAAATTGAACGTTCTATTTTGCTTTCCAATTATTTTATGCGTGTTGCCACGTCCGGAGGAGTGGGTGAAGAAAAGGGGAGCCATATTAGTCATGGGCAGGGAGAAATCCGCGTTTTGCCTGCGCCTTATCCGCTGCTGCGCCTTATCTTGGATCAGTATGTGGCCCTCGGTATTTTGCCCGATAAATATGCCCATCATACTACGGTGGAAGGGGATTTAAATCGGGCTGCTTTACCCATTCTTCTTACCTCATTTTTTATGGATGTTCCGGCGGGAGCACCCCAACCCTTTATTCACGACGAAGGTCTTTTGGGCTTTTTTGATATCAAGATTGGCGAAACGATTGAGGCCCGCCCCGGCTGGCGCAAGGGACAATGGTCCGGAAAAAGACAGACTAATATTTACGATAAGGCGTCCTATCCAGAATCCATCCATCCTTATCGGTTTGACATTGAGCGTAAAGGATGGCTGGCTCATGCCGCCGCGGAACCATCCTTAGCGAAGGCTTATAATGAATTCAAAACCGAACTCCGGACTTTTTATCAATCCATTTCTTTGAACGAAGCGGAGCAGGGTGAGCTTGACCTATGGCTTCGCCTGCATCAAGAGGAAATTACCCAGCTGTCGGGTTCCGCGCAAAATTTTTATCGCAAACTTCAAAACTTGATCGGCGGGGAAAATGGAGAAATTATTTCTCTTTCTCCTCAGGAGGCCGCTATTTTGACTGGGGACGCGGACGTTCATTATTTTGAGGAAGAAAACCGTAATCCTCGCGGCCTCCGGCTTGAGGTGATTGAAAAGCCGGCGCTTAAATTGTACGCGGCTTTGCTTAATCCTGAACGGCATCAGCAATATCAATCGTTGGTCAATCAGGCCCTGGAAAAACTCAAAGCGGAATACGAACAAAGATTTCCCAATTTTTCCTGGCTTAACGTGCCCGTGGAAGATTTCCCGGCGGAAATTTCAAAGCGGCTTTTTTCGGGTTTTGACTCACAAGTATTGGAAGCGGCCAAGTTGTCGCGTTTTGTCCACACTCCGGTAGTTCTTAAAGCCCTCCGGGCCCGCGCGGGGATCAGTGAGAACGATCCTTTGCGCAAAATCATTCTGGAATCGCTTGAGCAGACAGTCTCTCGCTCCGAAACGCGGGAGGAAGTGACGCGCCCAGCAATGGATACTCATCTCGAAAATATTTTTGGAAAAGAGCATTTAGAGGATGTCCGCTCTATTTACCAAAAAATGGACGAATGGAGTCAAAGTGTATTTATTTTTTATATTGCGTTTCGCTGGAAATATTCCGACTGGCCTTTGCAAGGACAATATCGGAAGCGTTTTCGAAAGTGGACAACTCATGTCGGCCGTTTCCTTTTAAGAATTGAGCAATCTTTGCAGAAGGAAGGGATCACGCCTCCTCCCTGGCGTTATGCGGGCAGGGAATATCCTGGCTTTGAAAAAGATACCCAAAATAAAATCAGCGATGAGGACATGGACGAAGTGAAAACTTTCTTGGAGGCTCGCTCCGAGGCAAGGGCCGAAACGCGAAGTGCGGCTGAGCCGGGCCAATCGTTTCTTTTGGAGGAATACTTTCGGAATCTGCGCCGGCTTTCTACCGATCAGGACATGGATATATCTTTCAAATCTCGTTCTCTTACCCAAACGGAAGAACAAAGAACAGAAATAATGATTGCCAATGAGATTCTTCAGCCGGAATTAAAGAGCGCTATCCAAGATCGAGGAGGAATTCTCATTGCAATGGGCGTCGGGATGGCAATGGAACTAATTTATCATTCGCAGCCTGAGGAGACCTATATTTTGGATAAAGATCCGCGCGTCACTGAAATCGTTTGGCCGGCATTGCTCACACTCTTTGCTGAAAATGAACATCGTGTGGATTTTATCGCTCATCTCATGGCCGATGAGGCCACTTCTGAAGAACAGGATGCACTCAAATCCGAATCCTTTCAGAACATTGTGAAATTTTTTATCAGCCCCGGCCGGAAAATCGATCTTTCCCGGAATCTTGCGCATCAGATTCAGTCCTTGAAGAACCGGTTAAGGCCCTATCTCAATCGTGACTTGGATGAGGAAACTCTCGAGCAAGTGCTCGGCGGATTATTTTTAATGGTGCGCGAGGCCTATGAAGATGTGCGCCTGGACGGTGCCCGCAATCCCAACATCCCTTTAAGCCAGTATACCGAGTTCTCGCATTCCAGTTTGGCCTTCAATCATAATATTGACGAAATAAAAGGTTCGCTTCATTCCGAAGAGAATTATCAAAAATTACGCCGGAAACTTTTAAATTCAAAATTTCATGTGCTGACCGCTGATCTCGGAAAGCAGGGGCTTGTTCGATTCTTCAAATTCCTCCGCGAAACGAATAAAGAAGTTTCAGCCCTTTATGTCGATAATGCCTTGGACTACATTGCGGATCATACCCAAGAATACGAATATTTGCTGCGGGAGATATTGCCTAACTTGCCTGCGCGGTCTTTGAAAGATGTTCTTATGATTCAATCTTCTATGGGTACGGATGCTCTTGGTACAGTTGCCAAGGCGATGCCGCTGGATCATTTTCTCAATCTCGCAAAGGAAATGCTCCCAGATGGTGAGTTGGGCAATAAGTATTATTCGACCATTCACCAACGCTTTCTCAGCGCTTATTGGATTTTTGTTTCTCCGCGCCTTGGGTTGTATTTAAAACTTAAAACACTGGTTGAAGAAATTTTTGATTTTTCAGCTTGGGGTTTTACGAGTTATATGGGGAGCGCAGAGATCAAAGAGATTTTAGGGAAAATGTTGAAGCAGGTTTCGCCCGGTGCATTTGAAAACCGCGCAGCCTTTCGGAAAAGTTTTGCAGAAGAAGCGCATGGCACCAAACTTGACCGGAGATCGGAAAGACAAAAAGAGTTTGATCTTAAGATCATAGAACGCAGTCTCGAACTGATGGGTGTAATCCGTTCCGAAATGCGAGTCAGTGGAATCGGTACCTACGCCGACGATATGGTTTCTGCGATTTCGCATGCCGTGGAATGGACGAAGTCGATTCCTTTTAAACCGGGAGATAATATCCTGTCCCTTCAAACGGGATATCACGCGCCGGAGGCCGTGGCCTTTGCTATTGGGGGAGCCCCTGTGACCTCTGTCGTGAGTGAGGATGAAAAGTGGAATGTCGCGCTCGAAGAAGACCACAGGGAAAAAAGGAAAAGCTATCGGCAAGCAAGACGTTTTGAATGGAAAGTCCTGCATCATGCGCAATCAGAAAAGGGTCAGCCGATTCCTTATAAGATTGCCAAAACCTATGCTTATGAAGATTTTGGCCTGCCCAATTCTCAATATGACGTGATCCTTGCTTTTTCTTTGTTCGGCGAAAAAAGCAAGCTTCCTTATTATTGGGATGATTTATTGAAGAAAATGCTTTATGAAATTAACGCGGGAGGTCATCTCATAGGAGATATTTCCGGTGACGCCGATTTTCAGAAAAAACGATTTAATGCCATCACTAAGTTAATGACAGATCTTGGATACGAAATCGAAATTCCTCAAAATGTTCCCGCCCTGCCTTCTGCCGGCCAGAATACGAACCGGTTTTTTGTCATTCGCATATTAAAGAAACCCTCTTTTGTAAGAAATTATGAAGATTTCCAAATTGAGCGCGACAAAGACGGAAAACTTTTAAGCGCGACAGGAAAAGGCGGCCATTTTAATTTGGAGTTAGATTATTTTGAAGCGGATCATCCTCGATTAAAAAAGCTTGAGCTGCCCCAAGGAATAGATGAAATCGCTTTTCCGCTTAAAGAGGGAGGGGCTGTGTGGATCAAACGCCAGAATGACCGGAGCGTTTGGATGTCGGATCTTACCGGAAAAATGCAGCTCACCGCTTTGCGTTTTGATGCGGATGGAACCTTGCGCGCTCCAAAACTATCTTTGCCCATCGGGCATTTTAATTTTGAATGGGATTCTGTTAGTACCGCTCATTTAAAGGGAGTTTGGCCGCATGGCCATCCCTATCTTCAAGAAAGACTTCAGAAAGAAATTAATCATCAAGAAAGCATTCATTTCAATATTCACCGTAAGGGATACGGAACGGTACAAGGGGTTACTTATAAAGACCGTTATGCGGTGGAACAATTTACCCGCTATCTGCCTCAAGATCGCCAAGATTTTGCTGCCGCCGATATGGCCGCGGGAACGGGCGTGGCCTCCCTTGATCTGGCCCGTGAAGTGTTAAATCGCGGAGGAAAATTAGAAGTTTCTGATTTGGTCACGGAGCTTCGCGTTGTGCAGCTTCCGGATGTCGATGGTATTTTTGATAGCCGCGGTGTTTTGTGGCGCCTGCGTATTGGTGATAAATTTTATCAGCGGCGTATCGGGACTCAAGAATCCGATGCGTCCCAGTACCGCTGGGAACATGAATATTATGACGAATCTCTTAAAGACCGCGTTTCGGTTCCGGCTCCGGACGAAATTTTAGACAAGGTTTTTCAGGAATATCGGGCCGGCCATTACGTTATTTATAGCCGCATGGATCCTGAATTCGAAGCTTTGCAAGCCGCCAATCCTGAAAAAATTTCAACCCGTCAAGCCGATATATTTGCTTCTGATCTGCCGCGCAATCATTATGATTTTATTCACGCCGCTTATCTCTTCTTAATCGATACCGGCGGTGCAAGATTCAGCGCCGAAGAAACCCGTAAGGCGGTGGAGAATCTTGGCTTGTCCTTGAAAGAGGGCGGCTATTTGATGATTGCGGCCATGGGCCAATACGCGGTTTGGAAACGTGTGGGAGATAAGCTTGTGCGCTGGGATTTAGATTATAAAGGCCATCTTGACTTTGAATTTTTAACCCGCGCCTTTTTAGATTCCGAAAATGGGCGCCGGTTATTTATGGATATTCCCCTTCGCTCCGAGACGCGAACCACGGAGCGAGAAACCGCTTTGATCCAGCAGCTCAAAGGGCTTGAAGGAAAGCTGGCCGAAGCATTTAGTAAAAGGGATTGGAATGGGGCCAAACAGCTTTTAGCTCAAATTCCTCCCGATGCTGCAAGTTTTCAAAATGACGAAATCCGGAATCTTATGCTTGTCATGCGGGCATTTCGAGTCGGAACATTGATTTATCCTTATGATGCAAATCCGCCGGACTCCTCTTTGCCTCAGACTTCCGCTGATCCGGAGTCCGCTTTAGATGATGCACTCGAAGCTCTCGTTTTAATTCCGGAGCTTTTGGTGGAAGGGGCGCCCATCAAAGCCGATTATCAAGATTTGCTGCGTTCGTGGTTACTTCAAATTATTGATCATCGGGCCAGCGTTAACTTAATGACGGAAGAACAGGCAAGGCCCTATCTGCTTAACGCCCAATTTCGGCTGCCTCAAAGATGGACAGGCCGGCTTCTTTTGGGCTTGACACTTTTGGCGCTAAACGAACGGGATTTCATGCAATCAAAACACGCGGTCGCGATGGCGACCAGTCAGTTGGATAATTTCATTACCCGTGCTTTTGCTTACACGGCACTGGCTCTTGATGCGGTTCCGGGACCGTGGGAAGACGAAAAAGAAGACAAAATTTTTCTTTCGTACTATCTCCATAAGTTGCTCAGAATTTTTGCCTCACACGCTAGGGAGGAAGATCAAATTCCCTCATCAGAAAAAATCGCCGAACTCCTCGGTGAATTTGAAGGAAAATCTTATTTGTCCGCCGAACTCAAAAAAGATTTTGATAAAAATTTAAGGGAAATCGCCATCGTGGGCGGCAGGCTGCTTCGCGATTTGGCCGTTCGTGCCGGCTTGGAACAAACCGTTAAAAGCATTAATATCACTGTGAAAATGATCGTACAAATTCCCCGCTCCGACATGTCTTCGGAGTCGTCCATTCCGAGGGCCGAGATTCGTGCGCAAAAAAATGAAGTTTGGGATTCGATTGCGCGGCGAGCATTGTGGATTTCTACACAGATGATTCATTTGGCCAATCAGCACGAGAAGGTCAAAGGGCATCAATCTGCCGCAGCGTCGTCCCTTCATCTCGAACTTGCGCTTGCTGCGGTGAAGAAGGGAGCGGATCATATTGCGCACAAACCTCACGCTTCGCCTGTCTTTCATGCAATTCAGTATCTTCTTGGCCGGCTTCCCGAAGAAAGTCTCCATCGATTCCGCGATACGCCCGGACTTCAAGCTTATCCCAGTATGCGGGACCGCAATGTCACCATCCCTACAGGGTCCGTGGGAATCGGGCCTGCGACCGCTATTTTTCTTGCGATCACCCAGAAGTGGTTGAAAGAACAAGGTTTTCCTGTTCCGGATTCTCATTTTTATGCTGTCGTGGGTGACGCGGAGGCTGACGAAGGCAATTTACTCGAGGCGCTTCCCGAAGCCGCGCGATACAAATCGGGCAATGTCACTCACATTGTGGATTATAACCAGATGTCCCTAGACGGGGCCCGCAGCCAATTTGATTATGAACTCTTGAAGAAAAAATACGAAGCGAGCGGTTGGAAAATTATCGAACTTCGCTGGGGCAGTCAGATCGAAGATGCTTTTGGACAGGAAAACGGCGGAATTTTTCAAAGAATTTTGGAATCTCTCAAACCCGAAGAATATTTAAATCTGATCGCGAAAAAAGTTTCTGCTCGCGAATATTTGATCGAGAAAGCTGAAGACAATCAATCAAAAATCAGGGATTTTCTCGCGAGCTATGATGAGGCTGCGCTTTTTTCGCTTATCACCAATCTTGGCGGTCACGATACCGCAAAACTCATCGCGGCATTGGAAGAAGCCCGTAAGTCCCAAGACCAGCCCGTCGTGATTATCGCCCATACCATTAAAGGATGGGGGCTGGACCCGCTTATGGGTAATTCCAGAAATCATTCCATGCTTTTGAAGGGCGGACAAATGCGGGAGTTGAGAGAAAAATTGGCAGTTCCGGAGGGAGAAAATTTCCCGGCATTTTCTTCCCAGACTCCTGAAGGTGATCGATTACAAAAAATCGCCTTGAGACTAGCTCGAGAAGAAAGTGAATATCAAGATCAGGTGGCTGAAAATCAGCGGATTTTCCAAGGGCAAGTTCAACAAGAATCTTTTGGCATGCGCATGGTGCCGCAAGGATTAATCGCACAAGCTCCCAAAATCTCCACGCAAAACTATATGAGTCAGTTACTTAATATGTTAGGCCGGATTGCTAAAACATCGCTTGCCCAATTATCTGAGAAAGAAAAATGGCTCAAGCCTTTTGCTGACCGGTTCGTTACCACTTCCGCCGACGTGGCAAGCTCCACAGGATTGGCGGCCCTTATGGATTCGGGCCGGCATTTCCGTTTTGGAATTGCCGAAATGACGGCGGCCAATCAGGCCGGAACCCATGGCAGATCCAAGGAAATTTTTGGAGTGCCTTTGATTTCCGTGCTTAGCCTGTATGATTTTTTCCTTTTCCGCCGTGCCCTGGATATTTTGTTTTATCTTCAATATTGGGGCTCGCGATTTTGGATGATCGGTACGCCTTCCGGGTCCACGCTCCATGCCGAAGGCGGTCTGCATCAGTCCATGCTTTCTCCCGTTATCGCAAAAGACATGCCTCATGTGATTGATTGGGTGACTGCTTTTCCGGATGAGCTTGAATTTATTGTCCCCGATATTCTCCGCCGTATGGCAGCCGGCGAGGATAAAGACCGCGAAATTCCTTATTTCCGCCTTTCAACTTTGGATGTGGACCGGCAAATGTTATGGCGAAGGCTTCAAGATCAAAAAATTTATCAAGGCTTGCCTCAGGAAACTGTTCGCGAAGGTTGGAGTCGGGATGTTTTGGCCGGCGGTTACCGGCTTGTGGATTATCGCGGCCATGACGGCTACGATCCTAAAGAAAATGGGGTGAATCTTGTGGCCAGCGGGACGATGGTCCCGGAAGCCTTGGCCGCTTCGGATGCTCTTCGCAAGCAAAATATTTTTGCCAATGTGATTGTGGTAACAAGCGCGACCTTGCTCATCGGGCTTTTGGGAAAACGGACCGGCTACGCGCAGCTTAAAAAATTAATCCCGGATGATGAGCGCGATTTTGCACCTGCCGTGACGATTGCGGATGCCTCTCCTTCTTACTTGGCGGGGATCGGCGATATTCTTGGGATCCGTGCCGGAGTGAGCAATCTGGGGATCGAAAAAAATGGGATTTCCACGCATACCCTCCAAGCGATTTACGAGTATCACGGAATTTCAAGTGCCGACATTGTTCAGAGGGTGGAAAAGGCTTTCCTCCGCCGCTCCGAGACGCGGGAAAGTAATAAGGATCGTATGGCTCACAGACGCAAAGACGGCAGTTTGACGAGAGAACGTGCCGCAGTTTTGTTGACTTTTCTCGCAAATCATTCCGAATTTCATTTTCGTCCATTTACCATTCAAGAATTGGCCAACTCAGACTTGGCCCAACACCCATCGTTTATTTTTTTGAAAGGGGCAAGTTTAAAGCAAGCGATTAAGTTTGCCCTATGGAAAGCAAGGCCCTCCATTGAAATAGCTTGGCCAATTCCTTTCAACAGAAGGAAGCAAAGTTATCAATTGAGTCGTGAATTTCGCAGAACAATCAACGCTCCTGATGGTTCTACCCACGTGAAGCGTTCTGAGGCGAGGAGCTCAGGCTTTTTGGACGGAGAATTACATAAACTCAGAATCGCCTTGCTTCAAAATGGAAATTATGGGCGGGTGTTTACTCAAGAAGCTCCTTTTTATGTTTCCGGGATTCCCGACGATTTGGCGCTGGCATTTCTTTCCGGGCTTCGTGACCGGCTGAACCACCAGAAGGACGGTCTTGTGATAAGTTTTGCAGATCTTGTCAAAGAGGTCAAACAAAGTGGCGCGGATGTTATCGATCATCTTAAAACAGATTATAGTATTCATTTTGTCTATGGCTATGCGCCTGCCAAAGCCGGAGAATATTCCCAAGAAGATGCTCTTGCAGCATTACGCGTGTTGAGGAATTTGATTCAGTTTAGGCGCGATCCCGATGCTCTTGATAAGGCCGGAGTTTTACTCTTCAGTCCATCCGAATTTGACCAAGGTGCCTTTTCGGAAAAAGTACGCAGCGAATTGGCATTTCCATTAGGGAATGGGCCTATTTTTGGATATTACACGGGAGATGAAGTTGTGAATTATCGCCCTCGATGGAATGAAGATGAACCTTTGCATTTTCCGGTCCGCTCCGAGATGCGGAATGAAGCCGAAAGGAGTCTCTTTGAACGAATGGTGTCCGAGGGGCCTATGCCAAAGATCGATTTGCCCAAGATTGACGAGGCCCGGAAATCCGCCAGAAAATTTTTAGATAAAGCCGAAACGGGTGATCAGGATTTGGAAATGATGATCCGGCAAGTGGTGGGAGAAAATCGTGATTGGCTTATGGAAAAGGGGAAGACAAGATGGTTGAAAAAACTTCGTGTGAGAGGAGACCGTGAGGAGGAATTAAGCGATCAAAAGTTATATTTGGCCGGAGAAATATGTCTTAATCGCTGTACCGATGCGAGCTACGATATCGAACGCCGGCTTTTTTCTTTGACCCACCCCCTTGCCGACATTTATCACGTGGACGTAAAAAAAGTTTTCGACACTTCCTTCTCCCATGAGATCATTTTCGCCAAACTTAAGGGTAGCTCAAAAATTTATTTGATCGATACGACTTTGCGACAATTTTTTACGGAGGCCCGGTTAGGAAGTGAAGAGTCGGCGGCCAGAAGAGCCGCTGTCAGGCATTATTTAATGAAAGCTGACCCGAAAATTTTTAATCAGCTTTTAGAGGATGGATTTATCGAGATTAATGATGCGGCTTTGAGCCGTTATGCCAATGTTTTTAGGAACGCCGATCAGAAGCCGGACCGAAATTTTTCCGTTCAAGAAATTTTAAACGAAACCAATTTAAGAGTTCATTTCGATCCGGTAAGCGCTCCCACTTTAACGGATTTTAACGAATCCATTCGAAAATTCGATCTTTACACCCAGGAGCGGGTCGGCGTTTTAAAAGCGAATTTCCGCCCTAAAAATGGAAATGCTAAATCCGAGCTTAGAAGGACAGCAAAAGAAACGCTTCGTTGGGCCCGTGATCTTCCGGTTGATGTTCACGGGATCGCACGAGTTATTGAAAGAGTTAAACTTCCCGCATTCGAACGTGCCGCATGGGCGGCGGTGGAAGAAGTCCATCAAAGTGAGCTTCGTTCCGAGATTCGCAGGGAAACGGCAGCAGAAAAGGATGCGGTTATCATTCGCGCTATCCCTCGCGGAACGGTGATTCGCTATGCTATTTCCAATTCAGACATTGAGCGAATGGGAAGATCAGAAGTCCGGGCGGCCATTAAGGAACTTTCTCAAACGGCTCATGATATGGTTGCGGCAAGCAGTCTTATTGCCGAAATCGACGTCCCTCATGAACTCAGAACGAGTTTAACGCTTCCTCCAAATCATTCGAACAAAGACGCGGTTCGTATAGAAATTGCAGGAAGCATGATCTTATATAATGAAGAGCAATACCCCAATGGCGTGAATGAATTTATCTCTCGTAAGGCCATGACGATTACTGATTCCTTGGCGGTTGATGGGCCGGTTTTATTGCCGGATAAAGATGGTGAAGGACAATCCCTTTATGATGGGAAAAATACGACTAGCCTGCCTTCTCAACTTTTTACCGCTGCAGCAGTTTGGGCGGGAGAGTCTTCACTGTCCGAGAGAACCCGTCAAATACTTGTTCAAAATGAAAATGGAACCGACATCTACCGCGTCATCCGCCGAAGCGAACTACGCCATATGGCTTCGGTGATTGAACGCCTTGCCCAATTCCGCTCCGAACTCCGTTCCAAGCAATCCGCTTAAAAGGGGCCAGGCCCCTTTTGTTTTTCCTCAATAAATCTCCTGATTGGTACGATATGCTTTATTA
Organism: Candidatus Omnitrophota bacterium; assembly: GCA_016196565.1. Next base: position 54,380 of record JACPXK010000061.1, read on the forward strand.
GGCTCGTGGAGTACACTTTAGGGTAAATGTCATCCTGAACGTAGTGAAGGATCTCGCGAGATCCTTCGGGCCTGCGGCCCTCAGGATGACGAGGAGTAAAAAATGGAAATTCTCGATGAAAAAAAGATGGGTGCCGGAAAACTCAAGGCACTTGAGCTTGCCGAAGATGCGCGCGAGCAAGAATGGGCCCAACCGAGTTTTGTGGCCGAGCTTTTTCAAGGGCGGCTTCGCTGGGATTTAATCCTTCCTTTCCCCGAGCAAACTCCCGAAGATAAAGCCATCGGCGATGAATTTCTTGTTAAAATCGAAAAAATCCTCAAGACTCATATTGATCCTGATGAAGTCGACCGTACGGGCGATATTCCTCCCGCGGCCACAAAAGCCTTGGCCGACCTTAAATGTTTCGCTATGAAAATTCCCAAAGAATACGGCGGTCTCGGACTTTCGCAGGTTAATTACAACCGCGCCCTTCATCTTATTTCCAGTTATTGTGCGTCCACGGCCGTTCTCCTTTCCGCCCATCAATCCATCGGCGTTCCCAAACCGCTGCTCATGTTCGGTACCGAAGAACAAAAACAGAAATATTTTCCGCGTTTTGCCAAGGGGGAGGTTTCGGCTTTCGCCCTCACCGAGCCGGATGTCGGCAGTGATCCCGCGCGCATGAAAACCAAAGCGGTCCCGGTGGAAGATGGAAAATATTACATCATTAACGGCGAAAAGCTTTGGTGCACCAATGGTGTGATCGCCAATGTGATGGTAGTCATGGCTCAAACGCCGGCGAAGATTGTCAAGGGACGTGAGAAACAGCAAATCACGGCTTTTATTGTGGAAAAAACCATGCCGGGCGTGGAAGTGCTTCATCGCTGCAGTTTTATGGGGCTTAAAGGAATTCAAAATGGACTCCTTCGATTTACCAATGTAAAAGTTCCGCGCGAAAATATTATTTGGGGAGAAGGAAAAGGCCTGAAGCTTGCCTTGATGACGCTCAATACGGGCCGCCTCACCATGCCGGCGGCGGTTACCGGGGCTTCTAAATATTGCCTGAATGTGGCCCGTCATTGGGCCAATGAAAGGGTTCAGTGGGGATCTTCAATCGGAAAACATGAAGCCATCGCGCAGAAAATCGCAGGCATGGCGGCCACGGTGTTTGCCATGGATGCGGTTGCGATGCTTTCAGCCCACATGGCAGATCAGAAAAAAACCGATATTCGTTTGGAAGCGGCCATGGCAAAACTTTGCTGCACCGAAGCAAGCTGGAAAATTATAGACGGTGCGGTTCAGATTCGCGGGGGACGCGGATACGAAACAGCCCAGTCGCTAAAAGCGCGCGGAGAAAAGGCCTATCCCCTGGAACGCATGATGCGCGATGCGCGTATCAACACCATTATTGAAGGCACGAGCCAGATCATGCGGCTTTTCATCGCGCGCGAAGCCATGGATTCTCATGTGCGCCGCATTATGCCGATTATGTCGCCCAAAACGCCGCTTGGAGAAAAAATCGCCAAAATCGGCCAGGCTTTTGTTTTTTATGCTGGCTGGTATCCCAAACAACTTTTTTATTTGAGCGGACTGCCGCAAGGAGTCCCGATTCCGGATGCGATAAAAGGTCATATGCAATATGCCCGCCGCTCAGCTCACCGCCTAGCACGTTCTCTTTTTCATGCCATGATGATTTATCAGCAGGGACTAGAATCCAAACAGCATCTCATGAGCCGTCTGGTGAATGCCGGCACGGATCTTTTTGCCATGGCCGCCGCTTGCTCAAGGGCGATTTCCATGGTCGAGAAAAATCCTTCCGATCAAAGCCCGGTGGAACTGGCCAATCTTTTTTGCTGGCAGGCACGGGGAAGGATAAGCAAACAATTCCGCCATCTTTTCATCAATGCCGACGGTTTCGTTTACAAAATCGCCCAAAATACCCTCAGCGATAAATACGCCTGGCTCGAAAACGACATCATCCTTCCTTAGGGTCAAGTTTTTAACCGGCGGTTTGGTGCCCGGTATCTTTTGTGATATTATCCGCCTCTATGAAATCCCTTTGGAATGCCAAAGAAGCGGCTAAGGCCAAGGATAAGCTCGACCTTCTCGTTTACAGTTCCCGTTTAATAGGAAGCGAACCCAAGCTTTGCGTTTGGGGCGGGGGCAATACCTCGACCAAAACCGTGGAGAAGGATTACCGGGGTGTGATGCGGCGTGTCCTGCGCATTAAAGGAAGCGGCTCCGATTTAAAGGTCTCCACGCGAAAAGATTATCCTCCGGTTGCCCTCGATGACCTTCTCGATATTTTCAAGTGCGACAAAATGACCGATGAAGAAATGGTCGATTATGTCACGCATTGCCTGCTGGATCCCAAAGCGCCGCGGCCTTCTATCGAAGTTTTGCTTCATGCCTTTGTCGATCAGCCGGACATTCATCACACGCATGCCGATGCCATTTTATCCATTACCAATACCAAAAACGGCAAACGAATTGCCCGTAAAATTTTCGGTGACGAGCTTCTCTGGATTCCTTATGTGAAGCCGGGATTTACTCTCGCCAAATGGGTGGGGGAAGCCTATCGCAAAAATCCGGATGTCAAAGGCGTTATCTTGGAAAAACACGGACTGATTACTTGGGGAGCAGATTCAAAAACAAGTTATGATCTTACGATTCAAATGGTTTCGCGGGCGGAACGTTTTCTGGCTCGCGCGAGGCGGAAGAAAAAATGGAGCAAGCCGGCGCATCAATCCCTAACGGCAGCAGAGAAAAAGGTATGGCTTTTACAAAATCTACCGATTATCCGCCAAGCGGTAAGTGCTAATCAAAAAGCCGTTTTGCATTTTACGGATTCGCCGGCGGTCATGGAATTCGTGAATGCCAGAGACACCTCGCGCCTTTCTCAAATCGGACCGGCCACTCCCGATCATATGCTCCGCACCCGCCGTATTCCCTTGATGCTCCGTCATCCTGAGGCCGATAGGCCGAAGGACCTAAAACGGAGATCCTTCGCTGCGCTCAGGATGACGAGCCAAATCGAAGGCTATGCCAAGGCCCACGCGCGTTATTTCGATAAATTCAAAAATCTTCTTCCTCCGGGGTCTTTCGCCAAAATGCTGGACCCTTATCCCAAAGTGATTTTGATTCCGGGAATCGGCATGGTGACTACGGGAAGCAATCTCAAAAATGCCGAAATTGTGGCGGAAATTTATGAGCATTCCATTTCGGTGATGATCAATGCTTCGACGATTGACCGTTACGATTCTCTTTCCGGGAAACTGGCTTTCGAGATGGATTATTGGCCGATGGAGCTTTACAAGTTGTCGCTGGCACCGGCCGAGGCGGAATTCTCCCGGCATATCGGACTTGTTACCGGTGCCGGACGGGGAATTGGTACGTCGATCGCAGGAAGGATGGCCGCCCTTGGCGCACATGTTTTTCTGGCGGATTTGAATCAAAAGGCAGTCGAAGAAGCCGCCGCTCATATTAATGAAAAGGTCAAAGCCAAAAGGGCCTTCGCCCTCAGAATGGATGTCACGGACCCCAAGAGCGTTCAAAAAAGTTTTGAAGAGATTATTCTTAAAACCGGCGGTCTGGATTTTATTGTTTCTAACGCGGGCTTCGGGCATGTGTCGCCGATTGAAAATCTAAAACTGGAAGATTGGGAAAAAAGCCTGGCGGTCAATGCCACCGGCCATTTTCTTGTGGCACGTGAAGCCGTGCGTTTGATGAAGCGCCAGGGACTCGGCGGCAATATTGTTTTCATTGCTTCCAAAAATGTGCTGGCTCCGGGCAAGGATTTCGGTGCTTACAGCGCGGCCAAAGCTGCGGAGGTTCAGTTAGCAAGAATTCTTGCCATTGAAAACGGGGAATCGAATATCCGTGTGAATATGATCAATCCCGACGGTGTTTTCGAAAATTCCGGATTCTGGGAAACCATTGCCCCCAATCGCGCCAAAACTTACGGCATCAAACCGGAAAAACTCTCGAGTTTTTATCAAAACCGCAATTTGATGAAAACCGCGGTTCTGCCCGAAGATGTGGCCGAAGCGGCAGCCTTCCTTCTATCCCGCAAATCCTCCAAAACCACAGGCTGCATCCTCACCGTCGATGGCGGCGTTAAGGAAGCCTTCCCGCGTTAATCTCTTTCTGATAGAATTACCCGCATGCCTGACCCGAAGAAGCTCTCTCCTCTAGAGACCATCAAAGAAAACAGTAATTTCCTCCGCGGCAAAATCAAAGAGCATTTGGCGGAAGACACCACTCATTTTGCCAAGGAAGATAAAGACCTCCTGAAAACCCATGGCACTTATGAGCAGGACGACCGTGATTTGAGGCAGGATTTCCTTAAACAAGGCAAAGAGCCGGCCTATTCCATGATGGTCCGTTCCAAAATTCCCGGCGGAAAACTCACTTGGGAACAATACCTGAATCACAATAATTTGGCGGACCGTTACGGCAATAAAACCTTGAGGATTACCACGCGCCAGGGTTTTCAATTTCATGGTGTTCTCAAAAAAAACCTGAAGGCCGTGATTCGCGGCATTCACGAAAAACTCGGAACCACTTCGGGTGCCTGCGGCGATGTGGTGCGTAATGTCATGGCTTGTCCCGCCCCGGTTCAAGATCGCAAACGCATGGAAATTTTCCGTTATGCGAAGGCCGTGTCGGATCAATTTCTGTCACACAGCGCCGCTTATTATGAGATATGGCTGAACGGAGACAAAGTAAACTCCCAGGCTCAAGGCGATATTGAACCGATTTATGGTAAAACCTATTTACCCCGCAAATTCAAAATCGCGATCGCCTTTCCGGATGATAATTGCACGGATATTTACACCAACGATATTGGTATTGTTCCAGAAATCGAAACAGATATTTTGAAGGGATTTAATATTGTCGTGGGCGGGGGGTTCGGCATGACGCATGGCATCAAAGAAACTTATCCCCGTCTTGCCAGCCCGTTTTGCTTTGTCAAACCGGACGAGCTTTTAGACATCACAAAGGCTATTGTTTTGACCCAGCGTGATTTTGGGAACCGCTCGGATCGCAAACGGGCCCGTATGAAATATTTGATTGATGAGAAAGGCTTGGATTGGTTTGGCGGCGAGGTGGAAAAGCGTTTCGGCAAAAAGACTGAAAAATGTCATTTAATTCATTGGCAGGGAATCGAGAATCATTTGGGATGGCATGAGGAGGGGGGAGGCCGCTGGTTTTTAGGGGTTTGTGTGGAAAATGGCCGTATTAAGGATGAGGGCAGTCTCAGGCTTAAATCCGGGCTTCGGGCCGCCATTGAAAAATACCGTCCGGACGTCTATTTGACCGCCCAGCAGGACATTCTGCTTTCCGGCTTTGAGGAAGGGCAAAAAGCCCAGGTTGAGGCGCTTTTGACCTCCTATGGCATTGTCCTTCCGGATAAGCTTTCCAATGTCCAAAAAGACTCCATGGCTTGTCCGGCACTGCCGACATGCGGCTTGGCTATTGCCGAAGCCGAAAGGGCTTTGCCTTCGGTAATCGACCAAATTGAGCAGAAAACGGCCGAATTAGGGCTTTCCGCCGGCAGGATCGTGATACGCATGACGGGATGCCCAAACGGGTGTGCCCGGCCCTATAATGCGGAAATTGCTTTTGTTGGCCGAACTGTAGGCACCTACAATGTTTACGTCGGGGGCGCTTTGACGGGAGAAAGGCTCAATTTCCTGATTGGCGAGAAAATTGCTGAAAAGGACTTAAGCGGGTTTTTGACCCCCCTTCTTATAAGTTATAAAGAAGAACGCCAAAAAGGCGAAGGTTTTGGGGATTTTTGCCACCGTTTGGGGCTTCAAAAACTTCGCTTAATGGTTGAAAAAAGTTTTAAGTCATAAATTTTTAAATTTTGATTTGATTATTTGTAGGGGATCGGTTAAATTTTCAGTAGGAAATCGGATTTGTTTGACAACCGTAAGATAAAGGGCAGGCAATGAAAAAAAATTTCCCCACCGCTGTAGGGCTGATGGCCTTAGCGATTTTTTTTGCCTCGCATTTTACCGCTTTTGCAGCCGCTGAAAAAATATCCAAAGATCCTTATGTTTTTCCCCCGGTCGAAGACAGCCGTGCTTTTCAGCAATATAAAACCCGTCCCGTAACCGATCTTTCCCGCTTGATTTATCTGATCGACCGTTTCGGGGAATTAGACATTTCCATTCGTTATGATAATTACGATTACAATTCCCAATTCGCTGCCCGCATTGCCCGCTGGTTCTTGTCCCGCCGTTACCGGGGTGAAAGCGTGGACAAATGGATTATGCAGTGGTGCAATACCTCCATCGGGACCGGAAATCTGATTTGGGTCAAATTACCGGACGGCAATTTCAGGCTGGCCCGGGAAATTCTTTTCGATGAAATCCAAGTCTTGGATAAAACGCTGAAAGAGTCGCCCTCGACCCCCTTTGAAAAAGTTGTCGAAGCCAATCCGACAGCGCTTTCGAATCAACTTCTTGTCCTTCCGACTAATGCACCTCCTTTAAGTGCGTCACCGCTTTCCCAGGTTCAATTTAAAGCGGCGGCCGCCAAAACTGACAAGCCGTAAAGAAACGTTTCCCCAAAGACTGCTAAACGGATTCCCTCAAGATGCCGATATTTTGTTCGGGTAAGAGGAGGAGGGAAATTATGTCCAAAAAGACCTTAAGAAAACTTTCATCAGGAAGCGTCGAAATCTTCAAAATCAAAAATCGCCGGGGATTTGCCGCCGTTTGCAAAAGCCATTTGACCGAAGGCCGTTCCCCGGCCCAAGCATTTGAGCGCATGGTCAAGGCCGTCAAAAGGGCCGGGTTTGCATTGTCCTATCGTTGACAGTCCTAGGAAGATGCTTTAAGATACCGCAAATTCTCAAGTTACGGTGATCAAAACTCATTATGCCAGCTCGTGTTTTAAGCGGTACCCGTCCCACCGGAAAACTCCACCTTGGGAATCTCCTCGGAGCGATTGAGAATTTCAAGAAACTTCAGGGCGAAGATTCTTTTTTTATGATTGCCGATTGGCATGCCCTTACGACCGAATATGAGTCGCATACGGAAATCGGTAATTTAGTGATGGAAGTGGTGACGGATTATCTGGCAAGCGGGCTTGATCCGGGGAAGTGTACGATTTTTATTCAGAGCGAAGTTCCTGAGCATGCCGAACTTGCTCTGCTTTTATCCATGATTACCCCTTTGGGCTGGCTGGAGCGCAATCCCACTTACAAGGATCAGCTTCAGGAAATCAAAGGAAAGGATTTACACACCCACGGATTTCTTGGTTATCCGGTGCTTCAGGCCGCGGACATCCTTCTTTATAAGGCCGAAAAAGTTCCGGTGGGCGAAGATCAGCTTCCGCATCTTGAGCTGACGCGCGAAATCGCAAGACGATTTAATCATCTTTATAAGAAAAAAGTTTTTCCGGAACCTCAAGCGATTTTGACTCAGACACCGCGCGTGCCCGGTTTGGACGGGCGGAAAATGAGCAAAAGTTACGACAACTGTATTTATCTTTCGGATTCCGCGGAAACGGTGACCGCGAAAGTTCGTACTATGGTGACGGATCCGGCACGGAAAAGGCGCGAGGACAAAGGGCATCCGGATGTTTGCCCGGTTTATTTTCATCATAAGCTTTATAATCAGGCGCAAGTTCCGACCGTGGCGCATGAATGCCGTGAGGCGCTTCGAGGGTGTGTGGATTGCAAAATGGAAATGGCCGGAAAGCTCAATGAGTTTTTAGATCCTATTCGTAAAAGGCGGGAAGAATGGCTGAAGAAGAAAACGGAAATACGGAAAATCCTGGACGAGGGCAAGATGCGGGCACGCCAAGTGGCGGCGAAAACGCTGGACGAGGCGATGCGGGCAGTGGGGATTCGCGGTTAGATAATCCTCTTTATACAAAAATTTCCGCTTATGAAGGCCCGCTCGACCTTTTGCTTGAGCTCATTAAGAAAAACGAAATCGATATTTACAATATTCCGATTGCCGAGATTACCAAGCAATATTTAGAGCATTTGGCGCGGATGAAAGAGCTGAATCTCGAAATCGCCGGGGAATTTATCGTGATGGCGGCCACGCTCATTTACATCAAATCGAAAATGCTTCTTCCTCAGGACGGAACCGAGGACGATGAAGAAGGCGGCGATCCGCGTGCTGAACTCGTGCGACGGCTTTTGGAATATCAGGCGTTTAAAGAAGTGGCCAAAGAGCTTGGCAGCTTGGAAGATGAGCAGGGTAAGATTTTTACGCGTCAGATCACCGATTATTATTTGGGGGAACTGGACGGCAACGAAGCCGAAATCGATACATTCAGCGCGAATCTCTACGATTTGCTGACGGCGTTTCAATCGCTCTTAAGCCGTTCCGGCCGCGAAGTCTTTCACGAAGTTTACGAAGAAATTATTTCGATTGAAGAAAAAATGATGGAAATCAATTCCCGTTTGGCGGAAAGCCCGCGCGTGGTTTTTTCGACGCTCTTTTCCAAACCGTGGTCGCGCAACGAGCTGATCGCCACGTTTTTGGCGGTGCTTGAAATCGTGCGCACCAAAATCGCTCGGGTGACGCAGGACAAACATTTCGGAGAAATCGTTCTTGAAAAGGTGGTATCGGCATGAATAAAGTGCAGGAAACCGAAAAGCAAAAACAGGAAAAACTGAAAGCCCTGCGGCGTGAGATTGAAGAAAAACTGGAAGAACAATTACCGCAGGAAATGCTCAGCGAAAGAAACCGCATTGCGGTGGAGTCGATCAATACTCAGGAACCGCTTGATCCGGCCAAGGCTAAGCAAATTTTCGAAGCGCTTCTTTTTGCTTCTTCCAAACCCATGACGGCGGTCGAAATCCGCAAAGTCATGAAATCGCTTAAGCCGAGTGAAATCGAAAAACTGGCGGCTGAACTCAAAGCGGAATATGAAACCACCGGCCGGAGTTTTGAAATCCGAGAAATCGCGGGCGGCTGGGAAGTCGCGACCCGCAAAGAATTCGCGCCCTGGCTTCTCAAATTAGAAATTCAGAAAAAGGCCAAACAGGCGACTCAATCGGCGCTTGAAACCCTGGCGATTTTGGCTTATAAGCAGCCGATCACCAAGGCGGAAATCGAAGAATTGCGCGGTGTGGATGTGACCGGCGTTCTGGATACGCTGGTAGGACGAGGCCTCATTAAAATCGTCGGCAAAAAAGAAGTCCCCGGCCGGCCTTTTCTTTACGGAACCACGGAAAAGTTTTTGGAACATTTCGGCTTAAGGGCGCTTACCGATTTGCCCAATATCGAAGAAATTAGAAACTTAGTGGAAAATTCCGTCAAAAAAGAAGATCTTTTTCAAAATCCAAAAATGATTTCCATTACGGAAAATAATCAAACCGGAGCAGCTTCCGAAATTACAGAAGATCAACAGGCGACTGAGGATTCAGCATGAATTTAGCGGACATTCGTAAAAAAATCGACGAACTCGATCAAAAAATCATCGGGCTTTTGAATGACCGTACGGATTTGGTTTTGAAAGTCGGGAAAACCAAGGCCGAAGAAGGCAAAGAAATTTATTCGCCTGAGCGTGAAAGCCAGATTTATCAGAAAATCGATGAAATGGCCAAGTCCGGCCCGCTTCCCAAAGATGCGCTCAAGGCCATTTACCGCGAAATTATGTCGGCCTCGCTTGCCATCGAAAAACCGCTTGCCATTGCCTATTTGGGACCGGAGGCGACGTTTACTCATTTGGCTTCGCTTTCTAAATTCGGTGCCAGCGTGAAATATTATCCCGCGGCCAGTATTAATGAAGTGTTCCGTGAAGTGGAACAAAAGCGCGCGGATTACGGCGTGATTCCCGTGGAGAATTCCATCGAAGGTGCGGTCAATCATTCACTGGACATGTTTATCGATTCCGACCTTAAAATTTGTTCAGAAATTCTTTTTGAGATTTCTCATAATCTCATGTCGAATTCTGACATGAAGCATATCCGCCGTGTTTACTCCAACCCGCAGGTTTTTGGCCAGTGCCGGCTGTGGCTGGAAATGCATTTACCGCGCGTGGAGCTCGTCGAAACCTCAAGCACCACGGCGGCGGCCCAACGGGCTCAGAAAGAAGACGGGGCGGCTGCGATTGGTTCAAAACTTGCGGCAACACTTTATAATTTGCCCCTTTTGGCGGAAGGCATTCAGGATTTTGCGCAGAATGTGACGCGTTTTCTTGTCGTTTCGCGTCAAATCCCTCCGGCCACGGGAAAAGACAAAACCTCCATTCTTGTTTCCATTAAAGACAAAGTGGGGGCCCTTTACGAAATGCTTCTTCCGATTAAGCATTGCAAGGTCAACATGACCAAAATCGAATCAAGGCCTTCTAAAAAGAAGGCGTGGGAGTATTATTTCTTCATTGATTTCGAAGGCCATGTGGATAATCCCAAAGTAAAGAAAATGCTTTCCGAGATTGAGAGCAAGGTGAAGTTTGTCAAAGTGCTTGGATCCTATCCTGCTTCACGGCTCCGCGCGGATTAAGGGGCCGGCTTTATTCCAATGACTGTCATGATAAAAAAATTTTTCAAAGAATATATTGAGTCCATTCATCCGTATTCGCCGGGCAAGCCCATTAAAGAAGTGGAGCGTGAACTGGGTTTGCGGGGAGTCGTCAAATTGGCTTCGAATGAAAATGCCCTCGGGACTTCGAGCAAGGCCCTACGGGCCATGAAAAAAGCAATTCGTGAGGCTTACCTTTATCCGGAAGGCTCGTGTTTTTATTTGATCAAGAGACTTTCCGAAGAATTAGGGGTGAGCGAGAAACAATTGATCATAGGAAACGGCTCCAACGAGATTATCGAACTGCTGACGCGCGGATTTCTTTCGGAAGGCGATCAGGTCATTTCTTCCGAGACATCCTTTTTGGTTTATCCGATTCTGACTCAGGCTTGCGGCGCGGAATTTGTCCAGGTGCCCATGAAGGATTTCCGTTATGATCTCAAGGGAATTTTAAACGCCATTACCGACCGCACGCGCCTTATTTTCATTGCCAATCCCAATAATCCAACAGGGACTTATGTTAATTCGGAAGAAGTCGAAGACTTTTTAATGAAGGTCCCCAAGGATGTGCTGGTATGTTTTGACGAGGCCTATGTGGATTTTGTGGAGGCCAAAGATTTCCCGCATATTCTTTTTCATGTGAAGACCGAAAAACCCAATGTGATTTTGCTCCGGACTTTTTCCAAGGCTTACGGGCTGGCGGGAGTGCGTGTGGGATACGGGGTTGGCGCGCCGGAACTTATCGGATATCTTCATAAAATCCGCCAGCCGTTTAATGTGAATTCCATTGCCCAGGCTGGGGCGACAGCAGCGCTCGATGACCGGTTTTTTCTTTGGCGGACAAAACATTATGTAACAAGCGGCCGCCGGTATTTTTATAAACGCCTTAAAAAACTGGGCCTTGAATATGTTCCGAGCCAAGCCAATTTTATTTTGGTCAATACCGGTTATGACAGCAATGAAGTGTTTCAGGCCCTTTTAAGAAAGGGAATGATTGTGCGTTCCATGAAAGCCTACGGTCTTTCTACTTGGATACGCATCACGATCGGCCGTCGTTCTCAAAATGCCCAATGTTACCGGCTGCTGAAGGCCTATCTGCGGTCGAAAGTAAAATCTTAGCGTCATCCTGAGCGAAGCGAAGGATCTCGCGAGATTCTTCGGCCTTCGGCCTCAGCCCATGACTCTCATTAAATGGTTTAATGGGAAGTCAGGGCAGTCCCCTTGTGGGGCAGAATGACGAAA
>JACPXK010000056.1 GCA_016196565.1 Candidatus Omnitrophota bacterium
GACATCGAAAAACCGGTCCGGAAATTCCTTTTGAAAATCGGAAAGCCCGGTACCCGTCGGCATGGCCGCGGTGATGGCCACCACATCCGGGCGTTTGCGGGCAAGCTTCACAAGGGAATTGACAAAAACTTTGGTGTAAGGGTTCCCTTCTGATTTGGCTTTTTCAATTTCTTTGGGGCTTTTAATTTTTTCTCCGGTTTTAATATCAAAGGGCGTAACGCCGTGCCCCTTTTCGGCATCCTGTTCGGCAAAACCGCAGCCTTTTCCTTTCTTGGTAATAATATGAAGAAGGCTGGCTTCGCGAAGCGGAAGAATGCTCCTGAGAGTTTGGACAAGCCCGATCACATCATGCCCGTCGACCGGCCCGAAATAACGAAATCCCAATTCCTCAAAAAGAATGCCCGGCACGAGCAAATGCTTCATGCTTTCGAGACTTGCGGTGGCAAAACGCCGGAGCCTGGGAAATTTTTCAAGCTGTCTTTCGACTTCCATGCGAATGCGGTTATAAAGCGGATTGGTAATGACTTTATTCAAATATTTGCTGATGCCGCCGACATTTTTGGAAATGGACATTTCATTATCATTGAGAACAATCAGCATGTCTTTTTTAAGATGGCCGGCATTATTCAAGGCTTCATAAGAAAGCCCGGCCGTCATGGCTCCGTCACCCACCACGGCCACCACGCGTTCATGCCCGCCTTTGAGATCACGGCTAACGGCAAGCCCAAGGGCTTGAGAAATAGCGGTCCCGGCATGCCCCACAATAAAATGATCATGAGGATTTTCAAAAGGAGAAGGAAAACCGCTGATGCCGTTCATTTGCCGCAAAGTCGTCATGCGTTCGCGCCGGCCGGTAATCATTTTATGAACATAGGCCTGATGGCCCACATCCCAGCAGATTTTGTCGGAAGGAGAATCGAGAACATAATGAAGCGCAATATTGAGTTCGAGAGCTCCGAGACTTGCGCCCAAATGTCCGCCGGTCTTGGCCACGCATTCGATGAGATACTGACGGTATTCCCGGGCGATTTCCGGAAGTTTTTCGAGGGGGACCTTCTTCAGATCCGCCGGCGAGTTTATTTTATCGATCCACTTGTTCATAGTTTTTTATTTTCGGCACACGGCGGAGCAGGATGTCCGCCAGAGCTTGTAATTTTTCGGCTTTACGGCCAAGGGGCCGTACTTCGCGTTTGGCTTTGGCAATCAAATCGCGGATTTTTTGTTTAAGGTCTTTGGGTTTGATGACCCTGGTATAACCATCTTCATCGATAAAATCATCCACCGACTGAAACGCAAGACCCACATATTCCCCGTAATGAAGCATTTTCCGGTAAATATCCGAGGAAGCCGCCGCCACAATCGCTCCGCATACTGCGCTGGCCTTAATCAGCTTGCCCGTTTTATGGGTACTGATGTAATCCAGGGTCGGAAGATCAATATCCTTTTTAGATTCGATGAGATCGGAAACTTGACCGCCAATCATACCATAAGTGCCTGCGGCCGTCGATATCTCCTCCACCAGACGCAGGGCCCTTTTGGCCGGCTCTACCTTTGACAAAAGGTAAAAGGCCAAGGTCAAAAGCCCGTCACCTGCCAAAATGGCCACGGCTTCGCCATATTGTTTGTGGCAGGTTGGTTTTCCCCGCCGCAAATCATCATTATCGAGTGCCGGGAGGTCATCGTGAATAAGCGAATAGGAATGAATGAGCTCCAAAGAACAAGCGGGTACGAGCGCCTCTTCGGCACTTCCTCCGCAGGCTTCGGCGGCCGCCATGGTGAGCACAGGCCTGAAGCGTTTGCCAGCTCCAAGAACGGCATAGCGCATGGCTTCATGAATGACCGAAGGGTATTGCGACGGCGGAGGAAGCACCTCTTCCAGCTTCTTTTCAATAAGGGCAAGATAACGTTTAAAATAAATTTCGTATTTCAAATTAAAAGATCCTCATCCTCGCCGGAATTTTTTTCGGTTTTCTTCTTCGTTTTTTTACGAACGTCCTCATTTTTTCCGTTATTTTCTTCTTCAAATTCAAAGGGCGTCTTTTTCAAAGAGCCGTCCAGCGTGCGGGTCAAAACCTCGATTTTCTTTTCCGCCTGAGTCAATTTCTCCTGGCATAAACGGGAAAGCTTGACTCCTTCTTCATATTTTTTAAGCGCGTCCTCAAGCGTAATCTCGCCCGATTCCAATTCGGATACGATTTTTTCCAGGCGTTCCATCGCCTTTTCAAACTTTATTTCTTCTTCACTCATTCTTTCACCTCGATAATTTTTGTCACTTTCGAATGCAAAATTCCTTTGCGCAATTTTGTCGTTATCGAATTTCCGATTTTTACGTGCTGGAGATCTTTTAAAAGTTTGCCGTCTTCCTTAAAGGTAAGGGAATATCCCCTTTCCAAAATAGCCAGCGGGCTTAAGGCATGAAGTTTTCCGGCCAAGTTCTGCAAAAGATGCTTTTTATGTCCAAGTACGGTTTTGGAATAATTCAAAAGCTGGCGAAAGAGTTCATCGAGGCGCTGAGCATATTGCTCGATAAGCTGCGCGGGCTGTTTGAAAGCATAGCTTTGTTCTAGAGCCTCAAGCCGTTCTTTATTGGTTTCCAAAAGTCCTGAGATCGCCGATCGCATGCGGCTTTGATATTCCACCATCCGGCTGCAAAGTTCTTCACGGTTTTGAACCACAAGCTCGGCGGCGGCCGACGGTGTCGGTGCCCGCAAATCCGCCACCAAATCGCAAATGGTCCAATCGATTTCATGTCCCACGGCAGAAATAATCGGAATTTTGGAACGGTAAACCGCGCGGGCCACGATTTCTTCATTAAAAGCCCATAAATCCTCCAGGCTTCCGCCGCCGCGTCCCACAATAAGCACATCAATTTCCGGCAGAAGATTCATTTGTTCAATCGCTTTGGCAATTTCAGCCGCCGCGCCGTCCCCCTGCACGCGAACCGGATTCAAAAGAACGCGCGTTCCCTGAAACCTCCGGTTCACCACATTTAAAATATCCCGTATGGCGGCGCCGGTCGGCGAGGTCACGACTCCCACCACACGTGGGAAACGGGGAATCGGTTTTTTATGTTCCGGCCGGAAAAGCCCTTCCTTCTCCAATTTTTCTTTCAACTGCAAGAAAGCCAGTTGAAGGGACCCCATTCCTTTGGGCTCCAGCCTCTCAATATAAAATTGATATTGTCCACGCGCCTCGTAAAGCGAGATTCGTCCCATGGCCAGAACTTGAAGCCCGTCTTTAGGCTCGAATTTCAAATATTGATTCTGACGGCTGAAAAAAACGGCGCTGATTTGAGACTGGGAATCCTTGAGCGTGAAATAAAAATGGCCAGAACTATGGCGTTTGAAATTGGAAATTTCCGCCTCGATCCAAATCGAGGCAAATTGACTTTCCAAAAGAAAACGGGCCTCACGGTTAAGCTGGCTTACCGTGTAAACTTTTCTTTTGGGCGTGGTCAAAAAATCTTCTGAAAGTTCCGGCAATTCCATAAATTTTCTATCCGACAATTACACGATCAAGATAAACATCGTGAGATTCCATGGGAATTTTTCTTTTCATTTGCTCCCGGAAGGCAAGGCCGATTTTTTTGGCTTTACCCGTGCGTTTTAAAAAACGATCGAAATAACCCGCGCCGCGGCCGAGCCTTCCGCCGGAACGGTCAAAGCCAAGCCCGGGAACAATCACTAAATCGAGGCGGGAAGGATTCAGCCGGGGAAGATGCCTCCCGCGAGGCTCAAAAATGCCATAACTTCCCTTTTTAAGGTCTTTGATCGGATTGCTGATTTTTACGGCCGACATGGTTTTGCGCCTTGCGTGAATTTTAGGCACATAAATATTTTTTTGATGGCGGCTCGCATCGGACAAAAAAGTCCACGTGTCGACTTCATTTGAAAGCGGCACATAGGTCATGATGTTCCGGGCCCGTTTGAATTCCGCACTGCGCGTTAAAGCGCGAATCATATTTTGACTTCTCCTTTTGCGGGAATTTTTCGAGATTTTCTTAATGGCACTGCCGAGCTCATGCCTCAGAAATGATTTATACGTATGAATTTGGGCAGGTGTCATGAAAATTGTCTGCCATTTTAGAGGAAATAGAAGGGATTGGCCACAAAAAAACAAAAGCGGGACAGGTTTTCCCGTCCCGTTTCTATATTACCAAAAAGTACCTGGTACCTTTTGCTTTAGTTTTTTGCTGCGACCGCTCTCCCCCGGAATAAGGATGGGTAATTTTTAACTTCGGAATTTGAAACGGTAATGACCGCCGGTGCTGCCATAAGGGCCTTGGCGCCGTCAATGGCTTTCAACTGCCACTTAGTTTGAGATTGGGTATCTTCAATTTTTTCATTCTTTGCCCGCAGCGCTACGGCTTGAGCTTGTTGAAGTTTTCCTTCCTGCTTCTTCAAAGTTTCTTCCAGCCCTTTGAGCTTGGATTGAACGTCTTCGGCCGTATTTCCGGCACGAAGCGGCAGGATCATCGATTTCGCTTTTTTCCGGGAATGAAAACTTTGCTTCATATGTTTGAAACGTGATTGTTCCTGCTCGAATCTGCCCCGGTCCTGTTTGAGGTCCACGCGTTCAAGCGCCAGCTCCTCGGCCTGATCGGCCAAGGTTGCCTGACGGATGGCAATGTCCCATTTGCGGCGTTTGATGGCGGCTTCAAATTTTTGCCGTTCCTGCCTGAATTGCTTTTTCTCGGCCAGGAGTTCAGCGCGCTGTTTCCAATAGCGGCGTATTTTTTCTTTTAATTCGATTTCGCTTTGATGAATTTTTTCCATCTTATGCAGAAGAAAATTTCTAAGCTGATAGAGGAAGTCCCGCTTGTTTTTTAATAATTGAGCCTGGTAATTCAGCCAGGATGCGGAATTGCGGGAAACCTCGGCCCCTAAAGGAAAACACGAAAGAAGAAAGATGACGAGCAAAATCGAAACCTTCCACCCCTTAAAATGATTGCCGGCTTTGATCATAGAAAGACATGCCTCCTTTACCCTCTATTAAAAACGGCATCAGGGAATGTTTTCTTGAACTTTAATCTAAAGGGGAATTTTAAGCGGCGGTGCGGTAACGGTCCATAATGGCGTCCACGGTTTTCAAAAAGGCCTCGATTTCAAAGGGCTTAGCGATAAAACCTTCTACCTTAAGCCCGTTGAAAAGCTCCTCGAGATTGGCACGGGCCGTCATGACAAGAACAGGATATTTGGGCTGAGCATCCTTGCCCGCGATGGAACAAATTCTGTGATAAAACGCGATTCCGCCCATTTTGGGCATGTTCATGTCTAGGATGATAAGATTGGGAGAAAACTTCTTTAGCTTTTCGAGTCCATCTTCCCCATTGGAAGCCGTGGCAATCTCATAACCTTTTGCATGGAGAATCATTTTGATCATAGCCACAAGATCGGATTCATCATCCACCACCAGGATATTTCCCCTGTGCATTGTCATTTAAGCGGCCTTTCTTACTTCTTCGACGGTCGTAGTAAACGGCAAAGAGATGATAAATTCACTGCCCGCTCCTACGGCGGACTCTACCCTGATTTCTCCTCCATGCTGCTGCACAATTTCTTTACAAATCGCAAGCCCCAAGCCGGTTCCGCCGTAATGTTTTCCAGAATTATCCCCTAGCTGTTTGAATTTTTGAAAAAGCTTGGGCCTATCTTCCTCGCTAATCCCCGGCCCCGTATCCTTGATACGGATTTCTACCTTTTGATGCCGGTCATCCATCCGGCTCGATAATATGATTCCCCCTTGGCCCGTGAATTTAATCGCGTTATTGACGAGATTGGAAATCACCTGATTCATCCGGTCGAGATTAAAATGGAATTTTTGAAGACGAGGATCGAGTTCCAATTTTAAAAATAAATTATTTTTTTTTGCAACCAGCGTTTGAGTTTCCGCCACTTCGCGGAGGATTTCATTAATATCGGCTTCGTTCATCTCCAGGCTTTCCATACCCGATTCGAGTTTCGAAAGAGTCAGGATATTGTTAATGAGGCGAGCCAAGCGGTCGACATTTTTTTTCGCAATATCAAGGCACTCCACTTGGCCCGGAACCACTTGCCCCTTCAATCCCATCAGGATGATATCGATCGCCGTTTTGATCGCCGCCAAAGGAGTTCTTAATTCATGCGAAACGGTCGAGGTAAATTCACGCTGGCGTTCAAACATCTGTTTTAATTTTCCATTGGCGATTTCAAGTTCTTCATTTTGTTTTTTGGTGATGCCCAGAAGCCTGCGGTTTTCTTCCACCAGATCATAGTGGTTAATCCCTTCCCGGATCGCGGCTTTCAACTGCTCATCATTCCAGGGTTTTTCGATAAAGCGGTAAACTTGATTTTGATTAATGGCATCTTCGGCCACTTGAATATCCGCAAAACCCGTAAAGAGAATGCGAATGACATCGGATTTGTTTTCTTTGGCCTTTTTAAGAAAATCAATGCCGCTGATCAAAGGCATTCGTTGATCGCTTACCACAACTTTGATATTTTTTTCTTTAAGAATTTTCAAGGCTTCGTCAGGGCTTGTGGTGCCCAGCATTTGATAGGGTTCGTCCCGGAAAACACGCGAGAGGGCATTTAAAATATTGGCTTCATCATCGAGAACCAGCAATTGAACTTCTCTTTTCATGTCCGCCATCCTTCTTCCTCCTCCCCGGAACAAACAGAACAGTCCTCTTTACAACCATGCCATAGCGCAACTTCCAAGTCAACGAATCCAGCCGAAACAATAGAAACTAAATTATCTTAGAATGATTGAACCTTAATAGAAGCAAGCGGTAAAGTAAAAATAAAAGCACTTCCCTCTCCCAGTTTTGACTCGGCCCAGATTTTTCCGTTATGCTGGGTAATAATCTCTCTGCAAATTGCTAATCCCAAACCGGTGCCGCTGACCCTTTGGCCTGAGTCGCCAAATTGCTGAAACTTTTCGAATAATCGTCCCATGTCTTCAGAAGCAATTCCTCTTCCCGTATCCTTAACGCAAATCTGAATCTGGGAATTCCCTTGTTCGGTAATGACGTTACAAACAACTTCGACTTTCCCCTTCTCGGTAAACTTTATGGCGTTCCCAATAAGATTGTGCAAAACCTGATTGATTTTATCGACGTTTATGTTCGCCTGTCGGGAAGGAACATCAAAATGCGCTTCCAAGCTGATTCCTTTTTTTCCGGCCTCGACTTTACGAATCGCCACAACCTCAGGAACCATGGCATACAAATCAACATCCTTCATGGGTAAAGTTTTTGCTTTAGCTTCAAGCTTGCTTAGATCCAAAACATCATTGACGACACGCCACAAACGATCCACATTGGTTTTAATAATATTGAGAGGATGAATATCTTGGGCCTCTTTGGCTTTGCTCGGATCCGACATGATTTCAACCGCCAATCGCATCGAAGCAAGCGGTGTTTGCAATTCATGAGATACGGTTGTCGTAAATTCGGTCTGCTTATCGATGATTTGCTTTAATTGTTCATTTCTTATTTCCAATTCCTCGTTTTGTTTTCGAACGAGTTCGAACAAACGCCTGTTTTCAGCCGCAAGGTCAAAGGTTTTCAGAGCATCTCCCAATACGTTTTTAAGCTCATGGTCGCTCCAAGGTTTGTTGATAAAACGGTAAACCGATCCTTTGTTGATGGCATCTTCGGCGATTTGAATATCGGCATACCCCGTAAAGAGAATGCGGACCACTTCCGGCCTGATTTCTTTGACGCGTGTCAAAAATTCAACCCCGTCCATTTTCGGCATTTTTTGATCACTGATGACGACCTTAATATTTTCCTGTCTGACCGCATCCAAAGCCTCATCGGGATTGGAGGTTGTCATGAGACCGTAAGGCTCGTTTCGAAATGCCCTCACGAGTGAGTTCAGAATATTGACTTCATCATCCAGAACCAGGACATTCGTTTCTTTATCCATGATTCTCTCCTTGATTAAGCATTTTCATGACGCGTTCTTTCAAAACATTTTCGGTGAAGGGCTTTTCCAAAAAATCATCGGCCCCGGAATGCATAATCCTGTTTTGATCTTCTTTAGAAACCGTTCCGGACACGGCTAAAATCTTGATCGATTGAGTATCTTCATGCGATTTGATTTGCTTGCAGACTTCAAATCCATCCATGCGCGGCATTTTTAAATCCAAAATCATGAGTTCCGGCTGAAATTTTTGAACGGCCTTTCCGGCCTCAAAACCGTCATGGGCGGTTTCAAATTCATAGTCCTTGCCGTTAAGCTGACGCAAAACTCGTTTGATGGCATTCACCACCGCCGCATCGTCATCGACAATAAGAATCCGGTGTTTCGAAACATTCTTGAGCTTATCGGGAACAGGCATATTTTGTTTCTGGAGAAAATACAAAAAATCCTGAACTTTGACCCGGCGAAAACCGGTAATCGGTAAAGCGTGGGAAATGAGAAGCTGTTGATCAATCCAGCGATTGACGGTTCTGGGATCGACGTTACAAAATTGGGCAATTTGACCCGTGGTGAGAACATCGCCCGGTCTCAATTCCCCGTTCGGTTCTTTCGCCATGGAAGCCTCCTTTTCCTTCTACGCATTCTCTGTATTCTCTTCTTTCTACTCAAAGCATGCATGATGAAAAAGAGGAGTTCAATAGGGGCTGGCAGATTTATTTTACTCCGGTTAATTAGGCGGCTTTTTGATAGGAATGTGGGTTAGGAAGGAAAACCGTGAAGGTGCTGCCTTTTCCTACTTCGCTATCGACTTCGATTTTACCCCGATGCTTTTTAATCAGCTCATGGCTGATGCTGAGCCCCAAGCCGGTTCCTTTACCGACCTCTTTGGTGGTGAAAAAGGGGTCGAAAATTTTATGCTTAAGTTCGCCCGGAATTCCGGTTCCAGAATCCTTAATTTCGATGCAAGCAAAACCATTTTGCATAAAGGTCCGGACGTTGATCTCGCCTTTCTCGGGAATGGATTGAATCGCATTCATGAGCAGATTGATCACCACCTGCCCTATCTGCTGTGCATCACATTCAATAGGGGGCAAATCCCCGTATTCTTTTTTTAATTCGGCCTTATATTTTATCTCATTCCAAACAATATTGATGGCTCCATCAATGACTTTCTGTAAATCCTCCGGTTTCATCACGCCGCTGTCGGAGCGCGCAAAGGTTCTTAAATCACTGATGATCTTTTTGATCCGTTCGATTCCCTCTTGAGACTCGGAAAGAAGCGGTGCAATGTCGGTGCGGATAAATTCAAGATCGCAGTCTTTCTCAAGCAAATCCATTTCTTGAGCCAGCTCCTCGGCCCCTGTCATATCTCTTTTATGAGCCATTTCATGGACTTTTCCCGCGGTTTTCAATAAATCCATCATCGAGGTGATATACCTGGAAAGAACGGATAAATTATTACCGATAAATCCGACCGGATTATTAATTTCATGCGCAATGCCGGCTGCAAGCTGCCCAACCGCGGCCATTTTTTCCGATTGAACAATTCTTTCCTGTAATTTTTTACGCTCCGTGATTTCGTCTTCAAGGCTGCTTTTGGCTTTCACCAATTGTTCCGTGCGCTTTTCGACCTTGGCCTCAATCATTTGATTGGTTATCTCTAGTTCCGCGGTTCGCCGGGCGATTTGTCGCATTTCCTGAACGCTTCTTAGGCAAGACACCGTGAGAAAGACATCCTCAAAAAGGACCCAGCCGGCATGCTCAAGCCAGCGCCAGGGACTTGCCGCAAGCACTCCATAGACGGATTGCGGCCAATAAACTCCTCTGAGCCAGTGATCGATAGCCACTACGAGAGTGGCCGGAATCAACACTTTCCAATCCCGGTAAAAAGCTAAAAAAGCAAGCGAACCAAAAACGTGAAAATGAGTCTCGATACGGCCTCCGGTCAAATGAATCAGCAAGGCAGAAAACAAGGCTTGAGCGATGGCAATGATATAGCGTGTCGAAGCGGTGCCGGGCCGCGTATAAGCCAAAACAATAGGAGGAAAACTAATCAGCCCTCCCAGAAAAATCGCGGCATAAACATGCAAATGAATTTGATTGTATTGACCGACCCATGCCCGGGGAGAAATCCAAATGGCCGCCGCTATACCCGCAAGCCACTGGAGAACCATAAGCCAGGCGAAGAGCTGATCCGTATGGCGGAAAATTTGCTGCCGGTGGTCTTTAAATAAAACAGAAGCCCGCGCTTCTAATGGTTCCTCGGAAATATTTTTTAAGTTTGCCATAAGGAAAATATCCTTTTAAACGAATCGATTTTTTGATCCATCAAAGAACATCCAAACACAGGCGTTTGTTTGCGGTCCGCCGATCCCTTTAACAAAATAGATTCGACGGCGCTCCGTCCCGCATTATCCCCCGAATGCCCCCGGGACGCGGTAATGCCGCCGCTGAAAAGCAGCCGGCCGTCCACGCCATAAAGAAGAGTTTGTCCCGAAGTCAGGGCATGAAAACGTTCCGCTTCTTTTCCGTTTTCATCCACCATCACTTTGACACCGGGGATTCCCGAGGCTTGTTTCCAAAGATCGGATTTTGTCCATGGATCGGAAAATTTTCCCGGCTTTAAAAAAACGACTTGAATGTCCGCCTTCCCTTGCACATGAGCGGCCATAATCGCCAACTCTCCGATACTTGCCCTGGAACAGGGACAATGCGGGTGGACAAACATGAGAAGTGTTGGGGAATCATGATTTTTCGGAATTGATGTTTCCGCCGGCCACTCGCCCGGAGGAGGCGCCGTCGCGCCCGGTTTTGCTCCGTAATTTAAAAGAACGCCCTCCCCGATTGCGATCAAAAGAAACCAGGCCGCAATAAATAAGATAAAAAACGCTTTCTTTTTTATCTTCATCATGGTTTGCAAATCGTGGAATCTCCTCTATTTAAACTATAACGGACGGGAGGGAGGATCACAAACAATGGGACGGAATAAATGACTTACTTTATGACGAGTGAAAGCCTTAAAAACTTGAGGCAGTGAAGGTTAAGAAGCAGCGGAATCGGTGAGAGGAAGAAAAACGGTGAGCCGCGTGCCTTTTCCGGGCTCCGAGGCTACGGCGATTTTTCCTTGATGCTTTTTGACAATGTCATAGCTGATGCTGAGGCCAAGCCCCGTCCCTTTTCCCACTTCCTTGGTGGTAAAAAAGGGGTCGAAAATTTTATCCACGATCTCCTGAGGAATTCCTATTCCATTATCGGAAATTTCGATACAACACCATGAATCCTGAACATAGGTTTTGATTCCGATCACCCCTTTATCCGAAATCGCATGCACCGCGTTGATCAGAATATTGATAATGACTTGGCCGATCTGTTGAGGATTGCATTTGATAAGAGGAATATCACCATAGTCCTTTTTCAATTCTGCTTTATATTTGATTTCACTCGAAACAATGTTAAGAACCCCCTCAATCACATGATGCAGATTGGCGACTTCCAAGGTTCCCGTATCCACCCGGGAAAAAGTTTTCAGATCGCTGACGATTTTTCGAACGCGTTCCACGCCTTCCTGGGATTCACGAAGCAGGGCCTTGCTATCAGCCAAAGTCTCTTCCAAATCTTTTTTCCCTTCCAGCTTTTTGAATTCACGGTTAAATAATTCCAGATATTTTTGAAGGGTCATCAGATTGCTGCCAATAAATCCTATGGGATTATTGATTTCATGGGCAATGCCCGCCGCAAGATGCCCGATGGCCATAAGTTTTTCTCCCTGGACAAGCTGCCTTTGATATTGAAGCCGCTCGCTGATGTCGCGAATAAACGCATTAAAATGACGGGTCTCCCCCACCTCAACCGGCCATACCGTTAATTCCACCGGAAATTCATGGCCATGCCGGTGAAGGGCGGGCAGTTCAATACGCTTGTTAAAAATAACGTTTTCTCCGGTTTCCAGATAACGTTTTATGCCTTTGCGATGGGCCTCACGGAATTTGGGCGGAATGATGGTATCCGCGAGGGCCTTGCCCAAAATTTCTGATTTTTGCCATCCAAAAGTTTTTTCCGCCTGCTGATTCCAATTCGTGATAATGCCTTGTTCATCCATTTCGACAAAGGCATCGTTTGCCGTTTCAACCACCAGACGGTTCCGTTCTTCACTTAAGCGGAATTTTTGCTCCACTTGGCGTTTTTCCGTCACATCCCGAAAGATCAAAACCACCCCGATAATCCGTCCTTCGAAATCACGAATGGGAGCTCCGCTATCATCCAGAAATTTTTCGGCCCCGGTTTTCGCAATCAAAATGTGATTGCCGAGCCCCACAATAGCGCCTTCCTGCAATACTCGCTCCACGGGGCTTTCCATTTCTTGCCTGGTTTTTTGATTGATGGTTTTAAATATTTTTTTCAAAGGTTTCCCCACGGCTTCATGCTGCTTCCAGCCGGTCAATTGCTCCGCCACCAAATTCATGAACTTCACATCGCCCTGCGCGTCCGTAGCAATGACTCCGTCCCCAATACTTTGAAGGGTGGTGTAAAGCCATTGCTCACCCTCTTTTATTTTTTGCTCGGCCCGGATTCTTTCCGTGATCTCCTGGCGTAGTTTTTCATTCCGGTGGCCGAGTTCTTTAGTGCGGTCACTCACTTTTTGTTCCATGATCCGGTTATGTTCGGCAAGTTTTTGCGCCTGTTCTTCAAGCTCACGGTCCATTCTGAGCAAAGTATTGCGCCACTTTGCCATGACCCAAGAAACAAATGCCCAAAAAATTAAAAGGACAAAAATAACGCTTATCACGGCGAAACGATGAAAGTCGGAAGGAAGCAAAGAATCCTTGTGGACAAACCATCCCAAAATGGCGATGGCCAGCAAAACCGCAAGGCTTAGGCAATAAAAAACCAACCGGGCGAATTTTTTATTGAGGAAAAATTTTTCTTTGGAAAGCATCTGTTGCAGCTACCTAAAGGTGTAGGTTAAGATAGTGCCTTCTTGCACGGGCCCCCATAGCTCAATTGGATAGAGCACTTCCGTCCTAAGGAAGGGGTTGCATGTTCGATTCATGCTGGGGGCACTTGTCCTTTATGGACAAGTACTATGCCGTCACGATTAAGGAAATCGTGTACAGCAATTGCATTTTTCATTCTGATTAAATACCGCATCGTGGCGGTCTAAAGAAAACCGTCTACGATGACGGCACCGATTTAATACTTAAGAATAGAGAAGACGTCGTAGCCGGCAAGTTTGTCGCGGCCTTTGAGGAATTCGAGTTCAATCAGAAAATCAATCGAAACCACCTTGCCGCCCAATTTTTCCACCAAATGAGAAGCCGCCAAGGCCGTGCCGCCGGTGGCCAGCAAATCATCCACAATCGCCACGCGCGAACCTTCATGAATGGCATCTTGATGAATCTCAAGCACCGCTTCTCCATATTCCAGAGCGTAAGCCATCCGGTGAGTCCGGGAAGGAAGTTTTCCTTGTTTTCGTACCGGCACAAAACCGACATTCAAGTTGTAAGCCAAAATAGGGCTGAAAATAAACCCACGCGATTCGATTCCGATCACATAATCCACTTTTTTGGCTCGAAGATGATTCATCAAGGCATCCACACAATAGCGAAACCCTTGAGGGTGTTTTAAAAGCGGGGTGATGTCTTTAAAGACAATCCCTTTTTTCGGAAAATCGGGAATATCACGGACGATACTTTTTAATGACTCGATATCAAAGGGAGGTTGTTTTGTCATGGTCATGGGTTTAAATAATTCTCCAACCGGTCGCTTTCGCCGGTAAGTTGAAGCCTGATTTTTTTAAGCGCGGTGGATTCGATTTGGCGCACCCGTTCGCGCGTAATGCCAAATTCCTGCGCCACCTCTTCCAGGGTGTGAGTTTCATGTTCGCCCAGACCGAAACGCAAGGTCAGAATGCGCCGTTCCCGTTCATCAAGATTTTGAAGCAGTTTTTGAATGCGTTCATTTTTTAAAAGTTCCCCGATTTGAGAATCGGGCCCCTGAGAAACATCGTCTTGGATCAAATCGATAAGCTCCGCCGTGCCGTCTAAACTCACGGGGGCATTGAGCGAACTCGGCCGGCCGGCGATATTTTCGATTTCCTTGATTTTTTGAACCGGCACCTGCATGACTTTGGCGATTTCTTTGCGGGTGGGAAGCCGGTTGAATTTTTGCATCAAGCCGTCGCGGACACGCCGCCATTTGGAAATAATGTCATACATATAAACCGGAATACGGATGGTTTTTCCCTGATTGGAAAGCGCGCGCATAATGGCCTGTTTGATCCACCAGGAGGCGTAAGTGGAAAACCGGTAGCCGCGTTCGGGATTGAATTTTTCGACCGCACGCATGAGTCCGATATTGCCTTCTTCCACCAGATCGGAAAATGCCAGCCCCATATTGGCGTAACGTTTGGCAATGGCAATCACCAGACGAAGATTGGAACGTATCATTTGATGACGGGCTTGTTCCGTACCCCGGGTGCGGGCCTGAACTTTTTGGGCAAGATCAATTTCTTCTTGAGGAGTCAGAAGCGGAATATTCTCAATCTGCTTGAGGTAAATCTTCATCGGCGTGCGGTCCAGCGTTTGATCGGAATCAGCGGCCGATTCGCCTTCTTCCTCTTCGCGACTCCGCCAGCGGCGCCGGCGCTCTTGCGGAGCCTCTAAAGCCCCTTCTTTGGAAAGAATTTCCTGAAATTCCTTTTTGGGGATTTTTTTAGAAGATTCTTTTTCGGGGGCTTGAACTTCTTTTTTCTTCACCGCGGGTTTTTGCGCAAGAACGGCGGCTTTGTTTTGTTTGTGGAAAACCGCGCGAGATTTGGCCAGAGATTTCAACATCTTACGCGGACGCAAGGCACCGGAGGTTTTTTTTCTCTTTTTGCTCATTCCACTCGCAGCAGATGGTTTTAAATGGGTTGGCGTTATTTTTTCTTTTCACGTAATACCGCTTGTGCCGCGGCAAGACGTGCGATCGGAACCCGGTACGGAGAACAACTTACATAATTCATGCCCACCCGGTGGCAAAATTCCACAGAAGCCGGATCGCCGCCATGCTCTCCGCAAATTCCGACTTTAAGGTCCGATCTTGTTTTTCGGCCTTTTGTGACGCCAAGTTGAATTAATTGTCCGACTCCTTCTTGATCCAGACTCTGGAAGGGATCCTTTTCAAAAATCCCCCGCTCGAGGTAGGCACCGAGAAAAGAACCGGC
This sequence comes from Candidatus Omnitrophota bacterium, assembly GCA_016196565.1. The sequence continues at coordinate 15,112 of JACPXK010000056.1, forward strand.
ATCATCGCGGGAAAAACCGAGCGTCATCTGAGTCAAATCGTTTGTCCCGAAGGAGAAAAATTCGGCGCTTTCGGCAATACGGTCGGCAATAAGCGCGGCACGCGGAATTTCAATCATGGTGCCGATCATGTAAGGAATTTTCATTCCTTTTTCTTTAAAAACCTGATCCACGGTTTCAATCATTTCCGCTTTGAGAAGATCAAGTTCCTTTTTCATGCCGACAAGCGGGATCATGATTTCCGGCAGGACTTTAATCCCCTGTTTTTTTACATTGCAAGCGGCTTCCATAATGGCGCGGACCTGCATTTGATAGATTTCCGGATAGCTGATGCCGAGGCGGCAGCCGCGATGGCCAAGCATCGGATTGAATTCGTGAAGGTTATGAACTTTCTCACGGATTTTTTCCAAAGAAATTTTCATGACATCGGCCATTTCTTTTTGATTGGCTTCTTCGTGAGGCAAAAATTCATGAAGCGGCGGATCCAAAAGACGGACGGTCACCGGCAGTCCCTTCATGGCTTTGAAAATTCCCTCGAAATCGCTGCGCTGCATGGGAAGAAGTTTGGCCAATGCCTTTTGGCGTCCGGCTTTATCTTCCGATAAAATCATTTCACGCACGGCGATAATTCTGTCGCCTTCGAAAAACATATGCTCGGTGCGGCAAAGGCCGATTCCTTCGGCGCCGAATTTACGGGCCACTTCGGCATCATTGGGTGTGTCGGCGTTGGTGCGCACATTCATTTTGCGCGTTTTATCGGCCCAGACCATCAATTTGGCAAAATCTCCGGAAAGTTCCGCTTCCAGGGTTTTGAGCTTTCCTTTATAAACCTGCCCAAGACTGCCATCCAGAGAAATAAAATCTCCTTCTTTAACAATTGCGGACCCGGCACGGAATTGTTTGGCTTTGTAATCGATTTGTATTTCACTGACTCCGGCCACACAGCATTTTCCCATACCGCGCGCCACGACCGCCGCGTGCGAAGTCATGCCGCCGCGTGCCGTAAGAATTCCTTTGGAGGCATTCATGCCGCCGATATCCTCCGGCGAAGTTTCGATACGAACCAAAATGACAGCTTCCCCTTTGGCGGCCAAAGTTTCCGCATCTTCAGCATTAAAAACCACACGGCCGGTTGCGGCTCCCGGAGAGGCCGGAAGTCCCTTGGCCATAATTTCTTTTTTCTCTTTGGGATCAAACGTGGGATGAAGAAGTTGATCGAGTTGTTTGGGGTCGACACGCAAAATGGCGGTGTCCTGATTGATGAATCCTTCTTTGACAAGTTCCACGGCAATGCGGACCGCCGCGGCAGCGGTACGTTTGCCGTTGCGGGTTTGGAGCATGAAAAGTTTTCCTTCTTGAATGGTAAACTCGATATCCTGCATGTCGCGATAATGCTTTTCGAGTTTCGCGCGGAAAGCCACGAGCTGTTTGTAAATCTGCGGCCATTGTTTGGCCATATCTTCCAAAGGTTCCGGCGTGCGGATTCCGGCCACCACGTCTTCGCCTTGAGCGTTGACGAGAAATTCGCCGTAAAATTTATTTTCACCGGTGGAAGGATTGCGTGTGAAACAAACACCGGTGCCGGAAGTTTCGCCCATATTGCCGAACACCATGGCTTGAACGTTTACCGCCGTTCCGAGAAGGCCGCGAATATCATAAAGCTGGCGGTATTTTTCGGCGCGGGGGTTATTCCAGGAATTAAAAACGGCATTGATGGCTTTCGTAAGCTGAAGATAAGGATCGCTCGGGAATTCTTCGCCCGTTTCTTCCTGATAGGCCTTTTTATACTGACGGACAATTTCTTTTAAATCATTGGCGCTCAGGTCGGTGTCCTGCTTGGCTCCGGCTTGTTCTTTTTTCTTTTCGAGAATGTGTTCAAAGGTATCATGATGCATATCCATCACCACATTCCCGAACATTTGAATGAAGCGCCGGTAAGCATCCCAGGCGAATCTTTCATTTTCAGTTTTGATGATGAGGCCTTGCACGACTTCTGAATTGAGACCGAGATTGAGAACGGTGTCCATCATGCCCGGCATGGAGACTGCGGCACCGCTTCGGACAGAAACCAAAAGCGGATTATCGCGGTCGCCGAATTTGGCGCCCATGGCCTTTTCAAGTTTGGAGAGATTTTCTTTGACTTGGGCTTCAAGTCCATCCGGCCATTTTTTGCCGTTCTTATAAAAGAGATCGCAAGCGACGGTAGAAATCGTAAATCCGGGAGGTACGGGAATGCCGAGATTGGTCATTTCGGCCAAATTGGCGCCTTTGCCGCCCAGAAGGCTTTTCATGGAGGCGTCCCCTTCGGCCTTGCCATTACCAAAAAAATAAACGTGTTGGGATTTTTTAGTTTTTGCTGACATTTTGGATCCTTTGGTTGCTGTGCTCATTGAAAAATCTCCTTTTCAAAATTAAACAAAAGTGCTGGGAATAATAACCGGAAAGGCAGGGATTATATCATCCTTGGTCAATTCTGGATAGTACTGAAAGATCCGCCAGACGGCCGGCATAAAGGTTATGAATACGTTTCATCAAGGCCTGCCGGTTGACGCGGATAGCTCTATCTTCAACATTGACCATGACTTTCTCAAAAAAATCATGCAGGGGCTGGTAAAACGCCTTTCCAAAGACAAGGGTGGCCTTTTCATAGTCTCCCCGGGTGATGGAATCGGATATTTCAGAGGATTTTTCCTCAATGACTTTGAGGAGTTTCTTTTCGAGTTCTTCGGTAAAAAGTTCGGATTTTACCTCCGAGGATACTTCGCTTCCGGCTCCTTTGAGAATATTGGAGGTTCTTTCCACCACTTTGGCGGCTTTGATAAAAATTTCGCGCTCATTCTTATAGAGATCGATAAGCTGCTCATAACGTTCATAAACGAGCTTAGGTTCATCGGAACTCACACCCGTCACAGCCTGAAGGATTTCATATTCCCGTGTGCCCGGTTTTACCTGGATTTCAAAAATAATACGGTCTTCAAAAAATTTGCGCAAACGTGCTTGGAGCTGGACAAGAGAATCATCGGTAGGAATTCCGCCTTTCGATGGCTTTCCAACGGGCGCCGGAAAAACATTCCCCAAAGTTTCTTCATAAACCAGCACGCATTTCCACATCAATTCCGAAAGATTGATGGGAAATTCGAATGAGCGTATTAATTTCACTAAAGCACCCCCTGCGCGGCGCAAAGCGTAGGGGTCTTGGCTTCCGGTAGGTTCAATGCCAAGCCGGAAAGCCCCGACAATAAAATCCATACGGTCGATAATGCCGAGCATGGCGCCGAGCGGATTGATGTTTTTTTTAAGTTCCCGGTAATCTTCCGATAAATTCTTGGGAAGGTATTGCGTGCCGATAGCCTTGGCCACTTCTTCCTTCTCTCCGGCTTCAAGCGCATATTCCCTGCCGGCAATGCCTTGAATATCCGGAAATTCATAAACAAGATGCGTCATCAAATCAATTTTGGAAAGCCGTGCCGCACGCCTAAGATCATTTTTCACATCACTCCGGCCAATAAGACCGGTAAAAATTTCGGCCAGCTTTTCGAGCCGCTCGGTTTTTTGACGCATGTTGCCGAGTTTCCCCAAATAAACAATTTGCTCCAAAAGCGGCGATTTTTTTTCCAAAGGTTCTTTGGTGTCGGCTTCGTAAAAATAACGGGCATCGCGAAGCCTGGCTTCAAGCACATTTTCATAACCGGTGATAATTTGACCGAGTCCGGAGCGTTTGCCGTTTAAAACCGCCACGAAACGGCCGGAAAGCTGCCCTTGGGGATCGTAACAGGCGAATATTTTCTGATTTTTTTTCATGCAGCTGGCCAGGACTTCGGCCGGAAGTTCCAAATAGGTTTTGGAAAATTTTCCCTGAGCCAAAAAAGGTTCTTCGACTAATTGGGCGGTGGTGTGGACAAGATCCTCGTCAAAATTTTTTTGATGAAATTTTTGCCGCAAGGCTTGGCGAACGGCTTCTTCCCGCGCTTTTAAACCCAAAGTCACGTGCGCGCGCTTGAGGGTTTGAAGATAAAGTTTCCAGTCCGCGCTTTTCAGTTTTAAGGCTTTCGGCGCGAGAAACCGGTGCCCGAAGGTTTGATTCGAGGCTTTTACATCGGCTAATTTAACCGGCAAAACTTTTTTATCAAGAAGTGCCACGAGCCAGCGCACGGGCCGGGGAAAACGGGCGCCTCCTTTTTCCCAGCGCATATTTTTGGGGAAATTAAGGCAGGATAAAATTTCCCGGAAAAGCGGCTCCAAAATCGCCGTTACCTTTTTTCCCAATTCCTTTTTTTGAATTTGAATAAATTTTCCGCGCGGAGTGTCTTTAATCTGTACGTCCGAAAGGCTGACGCCTTTGCTTTTCAAAAATCCTTCTAAGGCCGGCGTGGGTTTTCCCGCAGCATCATAGGCTTTATCCACCATCGGACCGGTGAGTTCCAAAACTTGATCGGCCTGGCGGGCAGGAAGACCTTCGACAAAAAGCGCAATACGACGAGGCGTGGCTTCTACCTTAATATCGGTAAAGGGAAGTCTGTTTTTTTGAAAAACGTCGCGGGTTTTTGACGCCAAATCCGAATAAATGACATGGAGTGCATCCGTCGGCAGTTCTTCGGTTCCAATTTCAATCAATAAATTTGGCATATATAAATCCCAAAAGGTACCAGGTACCTTTTGTTTATTTCCTTTTCTTTTTCAGCAAAGGGAATCCCTGATCTTCGCGGGATTTCAAATAACCCTGAGCACAGGCGCGCGCCAACGCGCGGACACGGCCGATATAACGCGGCCTTTCATTCACACTCACCGCACCCCGGGCATCGAGAAGATTAAAATAATGAGAAGTTTTCAGGCATGAATCATAAGCCGGAAGCACGAGCCCTTCTTCCAATAATTTTTTGGATTGGGCTTCATAGTCTTCAAAATGGCGCCTCAGCATTTCCGGATTGGAGGCTTCAAAATTAAATTTGGAAAATTCTTTTTCTCCCTGGAGATGCACGTCGCCGTAAGTGACGCCCGGAGTCCATTCAATATCAAAAAGGGATTCTTTTTGCTGCAAAAACATGGCAATACGTTCCAGGCCGTAAGTAATTTCGCATGAAATCATTTCCAAATCGATACTGCCGCATTGTTGAAAATACGTGAACTGAGTGACTTCCTGGCTGTCGAGCCAAACTTCCCAGCCAAGCCCCCATGCGCCGAGAGTCGGAGATTCCCAATCGTCTTCCACAAAACGCACATCGTGTTTCAGAGGATCAATGCCCACAGCCCTTAAACTATCGAGATAAAGTTCCTGCGAATTTTGCGGAGCAGGTTTAAGGATGACTTGATATTGATAATAATGCTGAGTGCGGTGAGGATTTTGTCCGTAACGGCCGTCGGTAGGACGGCGCGAGGGTTCCACATAAGCAGCGTTCCATGGCTCCGGGCCAAGCGCGCGTAAAAAGGTGTGCGGAGAAAATGTGCCGGCGCCGACTTCCAGATCATAGGGCTGCATGATCAGGCAGCCTTTTTGGCTCCAGTAATTGTTGAGTTTTTGTATTAACTCTTGGAACGTCAGTGACTTAGGCATAAAGTGCGGGCATTGTAACAAAAAGGGTGGGTGGGTTCAAGAAACAGCCAGCCCGCAAAACACTTAACCAATGGCTACCTGATGAAGAATATCAGCAATGAAAGTCTGATATTTTACGCCGAACTTTTTCGCCATGCGCTTGAGATCACTTAAATCCTGATTGTTAATACGCATGTTCAACACCGATTTTTTACGGTACTTCGAAAAAGCTCGCCTAATTTCTTTATATGTTTTCTTTGAAGCAACTATATATTCACCCCGTGCTACTGCCGCTTCAATTGCTTGTTCTTGTTTTGTAAGTTTAATCGTACTTGGATTTATTCTTCTCATTTTAGACCTCCTCTTTTAATTAATTTTGTATATTTTCGGCTTGGGTATAATGTTTTCAAAAAAACTTCTTTTTCTTTGAAAACGCAAGGGACAACCCAAATATAATTTTTAATTTCATAAAGCAACAAAGGCCGGCCCGTCATGGGATGCTCTTCGATCCTTACCATTCTAAACTTCACGATTTCTTCAAAAGACATCCCTCGGGCCTTACGAAGATCTTTGCTTTTCGATTTATTCCATCGCAATTCCCTGCCGAAGAGTTTCATGATATCACCCTACAATTGTATATACAATTATTTTTTGATAAAAAACCCCTGCCGGCGGTAAAACCGGCAGGGGCTGCCATGTTGTCGAACTTCGATTTTGTTTCCGGTGATTTAAACCGAAAGTTGATTCTTGATTTTTTCAAACTTCGCGCCGCCGATACCTTGAACATTGACCACATCGTCCACATGTTCAAAGCGTCCGTGTTCATTGCGGTACTGAAGAATACGTTCCGCAATCACCGGACCAATGCCGCGCACGGTTTGAAGTTCCTCGAGAGTCGCTTTATTCACATTCACCATCGGCGCAGGAGCGGTTGAAGCCTGCTCAGCCTTCGGTGCTGCATAAAGTTGATCTCCCGGCACCAGGGACAAACTCGCCGTAAACATGATAAAGACGAGCATCGTCTTGGTTACTACACCGTTAAGAAATGCGTGTGTCATCGGGATCACCTCCTTTCACTCTGAGGAGAATAGGCAAAATATTATTTATTGTCAATAGTATATTATTTTAAATGATATAACTCCTTAGAGCATTTTATTGCATTTATGTCATATTTGTATTGACTAAACTTACTCTGGGTTGTAAACTCCTTCTGCCATGTTGAAAAATCTCGGACAACGCATTCGAACTCTCCGCAAAACTAAAGGCATTACCCTGATCGAAATCTCTAAGAAAACCGGCATTGCCCAAGCCACGCTCTCCCGCATTGAAACCGGGGCCATGTCAGGCACGGTGGAAAGCCATGAGAAGGTTGCGGAAGTTTTAGGAATCGGCCTTTCCGAATTATATTCGGGCGTGGACAGCCGTTACGATGAAATCGCTCACACCAAGCCGGAAGAGCGAAAAGCCACTTTTCATTCCAAAAGTGTGGAAATCGAACTTCTCACCTCGGAAAGTTCCAAGAAAAAAATCACACCCCTGCTTTTGACGATTCAGCCGGCAAGTCAAACCCAAATGGAAAATCAGGAACGGGGCGTGGAAAAATTTATTTACGTCTTAGAGGGAGAAATCAACGCCAAGGTCGACAAGGAAGAATTTAATCTCAAAACCGGCGAGACGCTTTATTTTGACGCTTCACTCGCCCATCAAATCGCGAATGAAAAACAAAAGGCCGCGCGCCTTCTGATTGCCGTTTCGCCTTCCAAAATCTAACGCTTCGTTTCTTTCGCCAGCCAATTCAAATATTTTTTACTGCCGCGTTGAATAGGAAGTGCAATGATTTCGGGCACTTCGTAGGAGTGATTTTCGCGCAAGGTTTTTTCCAATTTCCCGAATAAGGCTTCCCGGGTTTTGATGAAGAGCATGACTTCCCGGGATTTTTCCTTTTTGCCCTTCCACCGGTAATGGGATTCAACGCCCGGGGAAATATTGACGCAAGCGGCAAGTTTTTTTTCGAGCAGGACAGAGGCGAGGCTTCGAGCTTCTTTAAGATTGGGAACTGTCGAGAGAATTAAAAGGTGAGAACCCACTTAACCGCGATGCTTTGTAAGCGAGGCCCGGTAACCCGTATCGGCATTTCCAAGCGTCACATGGCCTTCGCGGGCAAGCCAACCCAAACTCATGAGGAGCAAATCGCGGGATTTTCCGATGCCCCGGACCATTTGGTCGAGTGTCGCGCTTCCGTTATGATCCAAATAATGCCAAATATCACCGGCTGCAATACCGATTTCCGTAATCATTTTGGGGTCTCCTTCAAACTTTATGAATCAAATTAAGTCAGGGCCAAAAAACCGCTTAAATGATAATCCATAAGGTAACGGTTGTCTAGGCCTTTGGCGGCAAGATTTTCTTGAGGAACAAACCGGTGTAAGATGCTTGGACTTCGGCGATTTCTTCGGGACTTCCGTGGGCGATAATCCGGCCCCCGCCGCGTCCTCCTTCCGGGCCCAAATCAATTACGTAATCCGCCGTCTTAATGACGTCAAGATTGTGCTCCACCACTAAAATCGTATTGCCCTGATCCCGAAGCCGGAAAAGGGCTTTGAGCAAATTATCAATGTCCGCAAAATGAAGTCCGGTGGTAGGCTCATCCAAAATATAAAGCGTTTGACCGCTCGCTTTTTTGCTGAGCTCGGCCGCAAGCTTAATGCGCTGGGCTTCCCCGCCCGAAAGTGTGGTGGAAGGCTGGCCCAATTTCAAATAGCCGAGGCCGATGGTTTTAAGCAGCACGAGTTTTTCCCGGATCACGGAAAAATTGGAAAAAAAGTCAATGGCTTCACCGACCGACAAATCGAGTACCTCCGAAATATTTTTTCCCTGGTAGCGTACTTCAAGCGTCTGCTCATTGTAACGCCGGCCGCGGCAATTTTCACACAGCACGTAAATATCCGACATAAAACTCATTTCGAGCCGTTCGTAGCCCTCGCCCCGGCAATTTTCGCAGCGCCCGCCTTTGAGATTAAAACTGAAACGCGAAGGCGTGTAACGGCGCATTTTGGATTCCTGCAAATCGCTGAAGAGTTTGCGAATCAAACCGAATAAATCCGTGTACGTGGCGGGATTGGAACGCGGGGTGCGGCCGATCGGCGACTGGTCGATTTCAATCACCTTATCGATTTTTTCGGCACCCGTGATTTTTTCAAACTTCCCCACGCGGTAATCCGTTTTCCAAAGCCGGTTGTGAAGTTCCCGGTAAAGGGTGTCGTGAACCAGCGTGCTTTTACCCGAACCCGATACGCCGGTCACGCAAATAAAAAGTCCGAGCGGAATTTTCACGTCGATTTTTTTCAGATTGTGTTCCTGACAGCCTTTGATTTCAATCGAACGGGTTTTAAGATATTTTTTACGTTTGCGCGGAATCGGAACCGAGATTTCTCCCGAAAGGTATTTTGCGGTAAGCGAACTTTTTTGATCGATTAATTCCTGCGGCCGGCCTTGCGCAACGATTTCACCTCCCGCACGTCCTGCACCGGGCCCCAAATCGAGCAGATAATCCGCCCGGCGCATGGTTTCTTCGTCGTGCTCCACCACGAGCACCGTATTTTTGAGATCGCGCAATTTTTCCAGGGCATCGAGAAGCTTTGCATTGTCGCGCGCGTGAAGCCCGACGCTCGGTTCGTCCAACACGTAAAGCACGCCCGTAAGCCCCACGCCGATTTGAGCGGCCAAACGGATTCGCTGCAGCTCGCCGCCGGCCAAAGTCGCCACGGTACGGTCCAAAGTCAAATAGCCGAGGCCGACATTGGCGAGAAAACGCAGACGTTCCCTCACCTGTTTCAAAATGGGCTGAGTAATGGATTTCATTTCCTCCGGAAATCCGAGTTTGTCGAAAAAAGGCACGGCCTCTTCCACCGGAAGCGCACTCATTTGAACAATATTTTTCTGGGCAATCATGACGCCGAGGCTTTCCCGCTTCAGCCTCCCGCCGTGACATTCGGAGCACTGGTCTTCACGCAAAAATTTGCGCACCTTGCGGCGTATTTCTTCGGAATTCGTTTCGTGAAAAAGCCTTTCGAGTTCTTCGATCAACCCGGAAAGCTCATTGTCTCCCCAAAGAAAGGCCTCTTTGGCAGGGTCCGGCCAATCCGAGTAAGGCGTGTCCCAATCAAAATGATATTTTTTGGTGAGATCAAAAAGCAAATCCTCAATGAAATATTTATTGAAGGAGAAAAAAATCTCCGGATTGAGTGCCCCGCTCATGAGGGATTTTGTTTCGTCCTGAATCAGGCCGCCGCGCGCGACCTGCGAAAGTTTGCCGAGCCCTTTACAGCGCGGGCAGGCCCCGTAAGGACTGTTGAAGGAAAACATATTAGGCGTCAGGTCCGGAAGGCTGATCTGGCAGTTCGGGCAGCGGCGCACGGAAGAAAAAAATCGCGGCGGCAAAGTTGCGGATTTTTTATTCGGCCCCACCGTCAACACCATGAGCTGACCTCCGGACAAATCCAAGGCCGCATTAATGGAGGCCACCAGCTGATTTTTCTTTTCGTATTGAACTTTCAAATGGTCGACCAGAACTTCAATGTCGTGGCGAAAGTTTTTTTTGAGTTTTAAAACGGGCGTCAGCTGGCAAATTTCACCGTCAATGCGCGCGCGCGAAAACCCTTTTTTTAAAACGTCCTGAAAAAGTTTTTGAAATTCTCCTTTACGCCCCCGGACCAACGGGGCAAAAAGCTGAATCTCACGCCCGGCATAACTTTTCAAAATCTCAAGAATCATTTCGTCACGGCGCTGACTCACCAAGGCCTGGCCGCATTCCGGGCAAAACGGCGTTCCGGCCTTGGCGTAGAGAAGCCGCAAATAATCGTAAATTTCCGTGACCGTGGCGACTGTCGACCGGGGGTTGTGGGTCATGGAACGCTGCTCAATGGAAATGCTGGGCGAAAGCCCGGAAATATGATCGACGTCGGGTTTTTTCAACCGCTCCAAAAACTGGCGGGCGTAGGAAGAAAGACTTTCCAAATAACGGCGCTGGCCCTCGGCGTAAATGGTGTCGAAGGCAAGCGAGGATTTGCCGGAACCCGAAAGCCCGGTAATGACCACAAATTGGCCCCGCGGGATTTTAAGGCTGATGTTTTTTAAATTATGTTCGCGGGCGCCGCGAATCTCGATGAACGCCTCTTTCATGATTCATGTCCCAATGCGGACGCGGGAAAAAATTTTTTCGAGTAAGGCTGTCGCCGAAAGAATGGCCAAATAACTCGTCTTGGGATTTCCGGGAGAAGGAACATTTTCGGCGCGGGTCGTGATTTTTCCGAAATCCCCCTCGACGGTAATTTCATGCTGATTGCGTTTGAAGGCCCGGGAGGTCCAGATTTCAACTTTGGTTTTCCGCGGGCCAAGTCCCGCCAAACTCAAAAGGGCCGCCACATTAATATTCTGAGGGAAAGCACGAATCGCCTGAAGGGCATTTCCCATGAAAACGCAGACCTGTTCACTGCCTTTTAGCGGTGGGAATTTCCTCATTCGAAAATAAGGTGCCTCGGCAAGGCCTTCGGGCGGCTTCTGCGTTTTGATTTGAACCTGCCGGAGTTTGGCCTGTTTGCCGGCAAGAAGCCCGTCGATTCCCGCTACCGCGCCGGAAGGAATCCACAAATGCCCGCGTGTTTTTCTTGCCGCCCGGACCCAGCTTTGATTCATGAGAAGCCCGCCGACACTCAGCACCAAAACCTCTTTGTTCCGGCGGAGTGCTAGGCTCGCGATATTTTCAGAAATGGCGGCAGAGGCCGCTTCGATGATCAAATCGGATTTTTGAATCAAACGGGCGGCCGGAACCAAAGGAATTTTTTTCCCCAGTTTTTTCATGAGAAGATGCGCCTTCTCCTCGTGATGCTCGCATAAATAGGAAAGCTCCGCCCGCGATTTGAATTTGCGGCGGAGGATTAAAGCAAGCGCCGAGCCGATGGTTCCACAACCGACAATACCGACTTTGATTTTTTTCATGAAGGGAAAATTTCAGGAAAGAATTTTATTTTTCGAATCAACACGAATGACTTTGGGCTTGTGCTTTTTGACTTCGTC
>JACPXK010000015.1 GCA_016196565.1 Candidatus Omnitrophota bacterium
AGCGTCATCAGTCGAGAAAAAAATTGGTTGAAGCCGAACGGCTCTATTCTCTGGAAGAAGCCGTGAAACTCGTCAAGCAAATTAAAGACAATAAATTCGACGAAACGATTTCCCTTAATTTTCAGCTTGGCATCCGGCCGGAACAAAGTGAAGAAATGGTTCGCGGAACGGTTAATCTGCCTCACGGCAGCGGGAATACCAAACGAGTGATTTGTTTTGCCAAGGGAGAAGGGGCTCGTGAAGCTCAAGCTGAGGGAGCCGATCAGGTTGGCGCTGAAGAACTTATTCAAAAAGTACAAGGCGGATGGATGGAGTTCGATGCCGTGGTGGCTCATCCCGACATGATGCGTGAAGTAAGCAAGCTCGGGAAAGTGCTCGGGCCTAAAGGGTTGATGCCTTCGCCTAAAACAGGAACAGTCACTCCGAATGTTGGCCGGGCGGTTAAAGAACTTAAAGCCGGCCGCATTGAATTTAAAAGCGATAAAACCGGCGGTCTGCATGCTATTTGCGGGAAAATTTCTTTTAATGAAAAAGCTTTGCTGGAAAATGCGCGCGTCGTGATTCGCGCGGTGGTGGAAGCAAAACCGTCCGCCAGCAAAGGCGATTATATGAAGCGGGTGACGATGGCTCCGGCACAAGGTCCGGGATTTCGGCTCACTGCGAACAATTTGGTTTAAGAGGCTAAGACAATGCCGTCGATGGTTAAAGAAAAAATGCTTCAGGAAATGAGGAAGGAATTCAAAGCTACCCCTTATGCTTTTATTTCGAGCTTTCAGGGTTTGTCGGTGGCTGATTTTTCCGAGTTCCGGCGTTCCCTTGAAAAGGTTTCGCGCCGCTCCGTCGTGGTCAAACATAAACTCGCGGAAAAAATTTTCAGCGAATTAAAAGTTGCGGAAGCCAGCAAGCTTTTAAAAGGTTCGGTGGTGATTACCCTGGCGGATAAAGACCCTCAAATTATTTCCAAGGCAATTTTGGATTTTGCTAAATCCAATGAAAAAATCGCATCGGCCGGTATGGTTTTTGAAAACGTGGTTTACGGCCAAGAATTCGTGAAACAACTTGCGAAGCTTCCGTCTCGCAAGGAGCTTTTAACGCAAGTTGTGATTCGCGTAAAATCCCCGATTTCGGGATTTGTCATGACGCTGGGCCAAATGACGCGCGGCCTGGTCGTGGCATTAAATGAAATCCAGAAAAAGAAAGCCCTAGCGGCTTCATAAAGTTCTTTAAGGAGGAACAAATTATGTCAACCGAGCAAGCAACCGCAGTAGAAACAGAAGTTAGTGCAAATAAGAAAGAGGGAAAAGCCGTGTCCGAAAAACTACAAGGCATACTCAAGACTATCGAAGAATTGACCGTCTTGGAATTGGCTGATCTAGTCAAGGCCCTTGAAGATCGATTCGGTGTTTCCGCCGCCGCTACCGTCGCCGTAGCTGCCCCGGGTGTTGGGGGAGCGCAGGCCGGAGGCGCTGCTCCGCAAGAAGAGAAGACAAGTTTTACCGTCATTCTCGCCAGTTCTGGAGATAAAAAGATTCAGGTGATTAAAGAAATTCGCACGGTCACCAATCTTGGTCTCAAAGAAGCGAAGGATCTTGTGGAAGGTGCTCCTAAAACGGTAAAGGAAGGCGTTACGAAAGAAGAAGCCGAAAAGATTAAAAAGCTCCTCGAAGAACAAGGCGCCAAGGTTGAGATTAAGTAATTTTTGTCTCGCGCTATTTTGCGAGTCCATTCGCACAACAACTTATCACGCTCGAGTTGTGTGCCCGGTAAACCTGGAGGCAATTGGTTTATGATCTCTTTGTCAGAGAGAAAAAACTTTACCAAGATTCACGATAC
>JACPXK010000057.1 GCA_016196565.1 Candidatus Omnitrophota bacterium
TCCTGGGATCAACCCATCGGCGAAAAGACCTTTACGGATTTGGAAGCGATGTTGGATGACGAAGTGGACGAAGATGCTAAAAATGAGAAGACGAATGTGCCCGTCCGGTTGATCAAAGAATTTTTAAGCCTTGGCGGTGTAAGCTCTCATTACGGAGTGCGCCGCGGTCTTCAAAATATGGAAGCCCGTCAGCTGGCCTCGGTTCGCAAACAAGAAGCCAAACGTTATTTGGATATTCGAAAAAATCTTTCCGAAAAAGATGCTGAGCGTGTCCGGCAAGCTAAGGAAGCTGCAAGGCTTCTGGATAAAGATCCTTCAACCGTTCAGGCAGCCGTGACGCAAACCGAAGTGGACCAAGACATTCAAAGGCATGGCTTTGTCACAAAAATTGGCGTGATTCATGATGATGAAAAAGGCACGCGTCTGGCAGGAGAAACCGAATTTGGCATTGAGAGTAAGGATGATTTTGCCGAACTCCGCAGTGTTTTGGCGCTTCCGCTTGATAAACTTGTGAAACTCCGTGAAGCTGAGGAAAAAAATCAAAAGCCGGATCAGGAATTTTTAAAACTTATTCGTTTTCTCGAACTTTTCCGTAAAGAACAAAAAGAAACTTTTGCCCATCTTCAGGAAAGCATGAAAATCGGGATTTACCGTCCCCGTGATTCATACGGTATTGAACGCGGCACTCACGCACTTCGATTTGAAATTCCCATTCCGGCCAAACAAGGAGCACGCATGGTGGCCAAACACAAGGCGCGGCGTTCCACCAAGGGTTATGACAAACTCTCAGACCAGGAAAAAGATGACCTTGCAGCCGAAGAGTTAAGAAAGATTTATGAACGAATGGGAGAGAGTTTAGAAAAGCTTCATCGCGCTGAACAAGAAGCGCAGGCCGAACCTGACGGGATTGATGGACCTCAAGATTTACCCGCCACTGCGCGTCCAGTTCGGATTGAAGCTGAAGAGCCGGAAGAAGAAGATCAGGAAGATGTGGATCCCGTGAAATCGGCAGAAACAGTATCCGCCGAGTCTATTTCGATAGCCGCTCAGCAGACAGTGGCAGGAGATATTCGTTCCGCTTTTGATCAGCCGGCAGAAGTCGTTGTGACACCGGAACAAGAAGAAAGATTGGCGGGTCTTGATCCCATTCCGGCAGACATGACACCGATGCAAGTTCAAGAAGCAGCGCTGGAAGAGTTGGTGCGTGTTTTCGGTGTAACCCTTGAGCCGCAAATTAGGGCGCATATGCACGAGCGTAAACAAAAAACGCGCCTTAAAGAGAGTGAAACGAAAGACGCAAAAGCTCAAGCAGAAGCCGAAGCAGCGGCCCGCGCCGGACGGCTTTTCCGTTACTACGTTTATGAAGCCAGTTATGAAAAAACTTCTGTGCAAAAGGGAAATGCCGCTTATTTTCTGGATCCCGCAGGCGTCAGCTTTACCGGCAACTGGATGTGGGTGGCCAATCGTAATCCCGAGGAAGATGCTCAAATGGGAACCACTTTGCGTGGTTTTCAGGTCTACGAATATAAGGAAGAATCTGCCGCAAAAGACGAAGAGGGCGGAGTGTATCAACCTTTATTCAATATTACGGCGCCTTCCATCCAGCAAATCGTTCCCAATGCGGCGGCCATTCTCGGCGATCCTTCCGGAAAGGCCGTGGTTTATATTGCGGTGGCGGGTGAAAAAGGATTTGTCATTTATCAAATTCCTCCGGAACAAAGCAAAAACAATATGTCTTATAAAGAAGTAAAGCCGCTTGTGGCCAACATGGCCACGGATGTCCGGCTTGCGGGATCGCATTTTCTTATGGCGCATCGCGATACCCAAACCATCACGGCTTATGGAACCGATGCGATTAGCAAACACATCTTAGCCAATGTGGGAGAAGTTGAAAGGCTGGCGGTAACACGCAATCCCGAAAATGATGATCCCAAAGAATGGCTGGTTTATTACAGCGTTAAAAACGAATCTGTTCTTAAAAGCATTATTTATCATGAAGAAAAAGGATTCAGAATCGAAACAAAACGTAACGTGGCGGATCTCGAATATCCCATCGTGGGTATGGATGTGGATGGTGATGGCAATATTATGGTGCTGCGTTCTCCGAAAGCGCCTACGACTTTTATTATGGTCAGTCCCAATGGCGAAACGATTCCCATTCGCGACACGAAACGGGAATCCGACGAAGAGCCGCTTCTTTATCTTTACGAGCCTTCCTATTTACGCATTGGACCGGACGGCAATCTTTATGTTTCTGATCAAGGCCGCACTCGAAGATACACAACCTCCCAGGCACGTGTCACAACGGCCGTCGAAGGTTCTAAAAAGGTTATGGCTTTTCGCCCGGGCAATGTGGAAGATTACAAAACTTCCAGAAAGCAATTTGGCGGAGGAGGAGCCGGGGGAAAAAGCGGAGTTTCTCCTTCCCGCCAGGATCATCTTGAAATTTTTCGCATGGTGCGAAAAGCGCTTGAGGGTGTCTCCGTCAGCGCGGAATCGTCAAAAAAATCCGGGCAAGAAACGTCTTTGGCTTCCCAATTACAAAAAAAATCCATTCGTCAACAGAGTAAAGAATTTCTTGCTAAAAGACGCGAGCTTGTGAGCTATTTACGTTTTCTGGAAAAACTCTTTGGAATGAATTTTCAAAGAATCCGCCAGCAGATCAATCAGCTTAAAGCGGAATATGGCGAGGAACTTCAAGTCATTGCAGAACTATTGGCGCAAAAGCAAAATAGGCAAACCCCGTATACTCATGCGGAACTTTTACGCATTCGGAAAATGCTTTTGGCCGTTTCGAAATTAAGGCGCCAGCTTGATCTTGTTGCCCGGCAGATGACCCATGCGGTAGAGCTCTATCAAGATGCGCATCGGGCAAAACCCATGGCGCAGGATTTTGCCCAAACCGTGCAGCAAATCGTGGCCACCCAAATCGCTTCTTTTTTAAACGAGCTTTATTCTTCTCCGGCTAGCGGCAGCGGGAATATAGACGATTGGGCCGGTAAACTTCACACCGCATTGGATCAAATGGCCGAAGCGATTTTCAATTCTGAAAACGCAGCTCCTCAGGATGGATCTCCAGCACTAGAAGGTCAAGGGCCCGACAAAGGCGAACCAACAATTCCAGGTTCAGAAACAGGAAATCCGCTCGCAGGCAGCGCTCTTAGCGCTGACGCCCTTTTGCCGCGGCCTGTGATTGGCAGAACCATGGACAAAATACATGCCGAATTTCAGCAATGGTTTACTTACCTGCGAGATAATCCCCCGAAAAATTATTTGATGCCCTCATGGCAACCCGGAAGTGGGCCGGGAAGTCGGGCCTTTTTTGGTCATTTTGATCGTTTAGAGGACAAATACGATGTTTATAGGATTAGTCTCGAAGGAGAAAAACCCGTTTCGCATAACATTTTAACTTATGCGGAATTCTGGACATCGGCCGACTCAGGATTTTATAAGTTTTATCTCGAAGCAATAACAAAAACGCATTATAAGGTTCTAAAAAATGAGGTATTTGACATAAGAATTCGCAAAGAAAACGGAGTGATTACTTATTACGTTTTAGTCCCGAATAGAATTTATTATCAAGAGATTCCCGCCAACGGCCAGCAGAGCTCTCTCGATGTTGCGTTCGGCGATTCAACCAGCGTCCCTCAGCGCATTGTGTTTGTCAGCGAAACCATGGCCAATGCAGAGCCCGATAAATACGACATGTTCGACCGTTTGGATGCTCTGGCAACAACACCCGCTGCGGAATCGGAGGAAGAATTGGCGGCGCGATTCAAACAACTATCTCAGGATGAGCAACTGCAAGTTCTAAGAAATACTTTCGAAGATTATTTGGATTACGAAAAAAGAGAAGAAAGTACATTCGTTCAAAAAGGAATAGACCCAACAGAACAATATTCCGCGGAGCGCAATCGAGTTAATTTTCAGCAAACGTCGAATGGCTTTGTGTTGTCTACGGATAAGGACATTGATCCGAATCTAGCACGAACTAGCCATTATAGCCTTCCCTTCGGCAGCATTCAGGATATATGGTTAGGAAAGGCTGATGACGGCCAACCCGTGGCGGCAATTCGTTTTCAGTCACAAGGAAAATCCAAAATAATTATTTTTAAATCTCAAGGGCTCCCTAAATTCCCAATGCTTGATCAATGGGAAGAAGTTAAAAAACTATTTAATTTGAAGCCGGTTGATTTGCCAAAGCCGGAAATGGAAATGTCTTTTAAAGATTTAACACCAAATAAGAAGCTGCAAATCCTAGAGCGTGTGACCTCAGAATATTTAGATTATAAGAAGACAGCAGAGCATACCTTTATTCAAAGGGGAGTGGATGAAGGCGTTGAAGAGTCCCATAATCGCTACAAAATTATGTTCTTGGATAATCCATATGTCATTCTCCATATGCCGGATGTTAGCAGCTCGATTATTTTTACCAGCAAGCCATTAAATGAAATCGAGGAATTATGGCAGGGTATGGCGGAAAATGGCCAGCGGATCATGACGCTTGGATTCGAAGATCAAGGAAAGAAGAAAGTGATGATTATTTACCAGCGTGGTGAAAACGAAATTCTCGATGTTGCTGATTCAAATGCATGGAAAGTCATTCAACAAAAATTTAATTTGCGGCTGGTTGATTTGGGAAAGCCCATTCCATCAGAAGAATTCTTAAAAACTTTAACGCTGAATGAACAATTGCAAATGATAGAGCGCTTAATCGTGGAATATTTGGATTATGAGCGCAAAGAAGAACGCCGATTTGTGCAAAAAGGGGTAGAGCCAACCGCTCAATATTCTGTAGAGCGCAATACAATTGGGTTCATCGTAAATGCGAATGATTACGAATTAGTTAGTCGAGGGGATGTCGCTCCTATGACATCTTCTAAGAAAGCCCCTATGTACCGCTTTGTTTCCAGTTGGTTTCAAGATATATGGTGGGGGACAGACTCGGAGGGTATGCGGGTAATCGCTATTCGTTTTCAAGTGTCATCAAATCAGAATTCGAAGGTGGTGCTTTTTAAATCACGCGGCCCGTTTCAAGAGCAAGATATCTTATCGCCCGGGGAATGGGAAAAAATAAAGCAAGAATTTAATTTGCAGCCGGTCGATTTAGAAAAACCGGTCCCGATTTCGGCAGTTGATGAAAGAGAACTTTTAACTGATGTCCAAGCCATTGAGGATTATCTCCATAAGAGAAAAGATTTGACGCCGGTACCGAAGGCCACCATGCCCCCCGGGAGTTCTATTCAACAAAATTGGGCCCTATCAGGCCGCTCTGGCGACACTTTAAGGACATGGCTTAGACATCCCGATGGCGACGCCGATAGTTTTAGAATTGTTTTGCACCGTATCGTGGAACCGGACAAATCAAAACAAGAAATCGCGTCCTCGTATGAGCTTAAAATTTTTATCAATGTCACAACCAAAGCAATCGCCTGGCAATTAGACCATATTTATAAACTTCAAGGTGAGGACAAAGCAAAGAGAGATACAGTTTCTAAACCCGCTAACTCGCCGATCACTGATTTTGGAGGGCTTCGCGCGCCTCCGGCGGATCGTCCTATGAATTTCCACTTCCTTTTCAACAGCCTTCCTGATCGTCTTCTCACAGCGCTTGAAGGGAGAAATCTTGCTCTCGACCAATGGAGGAACAAAGCCACGGATGCCCCCGCCCAAATAGAAATCGTTTCTACGGCATCGCCATCCGCCGCGGTTAGTGAATTCGTGCCGAAAGTGATGATCTTCACCAATCCCGAAGACATTGTCCAGCAATTGCGGGCGTCGGGATTCGTTACACGGCCGGTCAACCCGGACACCTACATTCTCGATTACCTGCCGGTAAACGAACGAGGATCAGAGCGAAAATTGACGCAATTTTTTCTTAAAACTGAATCCGTAGCTGGAGTCACGGAGCTTCGATTGCTCATGTTTAAGGCCCGGGATGAAGATCAAGCGAGCGGGAATGCGGAAGGCAATCTCTGGCCGAATCTGAAGCAGGCAAGAAAAGTCGGAGATACGATTTACATGCTTGTGGAGGTTTTAGATCAAGAAATCGAGCGTCTTATCGGAAGGACCGGAGAAGTGCGCTATCAAAACGAAACCGTAAAATGGAATATCGTGACGGTGGCGGAAGCCGAATCTCGCGAAGGTTACATTAAATACCACAATGTTTTCGAATATGAGCCCTATTTCGACGAGGCCATTGTCGAATTTGCACGCCGAAATCTTCAACCTCAAACAGTTGATTTTCTCCGGCAATATTCGGCAGAAATCCGCAAAGGTTTTGAAAAGCCAATTTTGCAAATCGCGCCTCTCGATACGAATAAACCTTTTATAGAATTCATGCATGTCAACGATACGGATAGCCCGCTTTCAGATTTTGATCGCGGGACTTTTTCAATTTATCCTTCCGGGAGTGACTTCACAAAGGCCTTCTATCCTTCTGCCGGCGGCGATACTTTGCACATCAGGATAAAATACCCAAATGACGCAGGCTTTGTTCTTGCCATCGTCAATATCAATAACATCACCGGAGTGTTTTGGGATGGTTTTATTTTCCACTTTCGATTAAGCGGCAACGAATATGAGTCTTTATCGAAAAGATTAGAACAAAATAATCTGCCCATGAATGGTTTTCCGAGTTTGTGGCTTAATCCGGATATGCAAAATGGTGAGGCTATCAATAACGAAGTCCGGTTTTGGAAAGAATCCGATACGAATTGGCCCGGCCCCGCCGCTCCAAAACTTACTGGGCCGTCTGTCAAACCCGAAGACGTGATTACGCCTATCGCTCAACTTGCGGCGGCCTTTGGTCTTAAGACTCCCGATTGGGTAATTAATCCGAAACCCGGCGGCCGTACGGGGGGTTCCGAGATGCGTTCGGAAATGCGTATAGAGGATGTGAAATCCGAAATGACGACGGAAGAATTGGCCCAAGAATTTACCGATGCGGGATTAATAGGAAGGGGATTCGGGAGGGAAGGGTTCGAAGCTCTTTATTTTTCTGACGAAATCAAGGAGCCCGGTGTTCCAAAAGCCGCGATTTACGGGGTCACCTTTTTGGCGCTCGGGAAAATTCACCGCTTCCAGTTTGTGCAGGACTGGCGTACGGAGCCGGCCAGGACTGAGGTGTATCACATCCTTATCAACAACGATTTAGGCACCCGATCAGTCGAACGGTTTTCTTATACCGGCAGAGTCATCAAGGATGTTGTCCCTGACTCCAAAGATCCTGAGAAAGGGCCAGTTACGATAAAAGTTGCGGAAGTATTTCAAAAATATTTTGTGGAAGCCGGGATTGCGGAAACGGGAGCGCTTTATGATCTCAGCAGCCGCGTGTCCGGCCACATTTATCAATTAGAATACGAGCTTGAAAGCACGGATGTTTCTCTTGCCGCGCCGGTTTCACCGACCGGCCCGGCGGACTGGAGCGGATGGATTACGCGCGGGGAATACATTGATATCGAAAGAGGTGTTGAGCTTAAGGCCCGTGCCGCCGCTCAGAAGGGTCAAGACGTTTATTTCAAATTCACAAACGGCCTGGCGGAATACGAACAAATTCTGGGGGTCCCGGAAGGAAGTATTCGCGCTGAACTTGAAGCTGTCGTCCGGCAAGAGGGAAGCGTGAATGTTCTCGATGTAGGCCCCGGAAAAGGAAACTTTCTTAAAGACATCAAAAATATTCCGGGCGTGAAGGCCGCCGGCCAAAGTTTGGTGCGTTTTGACGATCCCGCCGATAAGCTGGATATTTTTGAAGGCGATATGCTGCATCTGGATTTCGCGGATCAAAGCCAGGATTTTGTCTATTGTGTTTTCAATATGGCGCATTCGGGCGACCCTTATGGCGTGAT
Source organism: Candidatus Omnitrophota bacterium (assembly GCA_016196565.1). The sequence goes on from JACPXK010000057.1 coordinate 7,848, forward strand.
CTCCGAGATTTTCCGCGTGCTCAAAGTGGGCGGCGTGGCGAAAATCACTTTTGATTATCCGACGAATTACAAAATGCTTGATGCTTTCGGTGAGGAAAGAATCCTTTCGTTCAGAGAAGAACTCGGTCTTACACTTCCAGAAGATAAAAATAGAAATTTTGAGGCGATTGTTAGTTCTCCCGGAGATTACGGCACCATGGGGCCGGAAGAAACAGATGATGCAAAACGGCAGGAAGCCAAGGAACGCCATCCCATTCTAACCCTCCGTCGTGTTGATCCGGGCCCGCTTGATTTTGGTTTTAAAATTAATGCTGTGCGTAAGGACGAACGCCGTCACGGAATTGAGGTGTTGTATATGGGGGCGGATCAATCGATTGAGCAGCCGGTTCCCTCCGCTTTGACGCCAGAGGTTGTGCATCTGCTTGGAATTCCTGTCCTCCATCAAGGGCCTTTGAGTCCGTCTCAAGTAGAATTTATTAAAAAGTATAAGCAAATGTTTGAAGATGCGGGGCTTAAGGAAGTGTCCAAAACGGGCATGGGTTTCCAGTTCGAAGCCGTGATTGATTCTCCTTACGGAAAGTCGGAAGTAATGGTCGTCCTCGGCCGCGACCGTTATCAGCTTATTTGGAAACGCCGCCGGGACAAAGGGCCGATTGCCGTCATCACGTTTGTGGATGGAAAGACCACGCTTGATTTTAAATTCGGAAAAACCGGCCAGACTTCACATGTTCCCGTTCATGTGGAGTATCAGGGGGAGGTGCTCGCCGGAGCATTATTCCGGCCCAAAGTGACCCGGTTTTATTTTCTGCAGACTGATTTCGATTTGCAAAAAGTTTTTAATGATTTTGTTGGGAAAATTTATGTCGAAGGGATTTTAAATGCAGAGAAGACCGGAAAATCTTTAGCAACCGGCAAAGCCACTTTGACGCTTAATGAAATTCTTTCTCCTAAAGACAGTCAAAAAGCGCATTCCCGGGTTCATTTTTATTCTAAGGAGCCAGGCCCCTTGGTGCCAGGTGCCGCTTCCGGAAATCAATTGCCGGCAGCGCTGTCCGCCGGTCCTTTGCGTGCTTATTCCTTGGCCGAAATTTTTGATCAATTGGCCGCCTCCCCGGGATTTGAAATAAAAGATAGAGGTTCGCATCTTGAATCGGCCGATATGCCGGATGATGCCTTTTTTGGCGAGGAATGGAGTGTTGATCTTGACAATATGTCGGGAAAGGGAGTCACTTTTGGAATGTCGAGCGGTCTCCGCGGCCGGCATTTGGTAACAGGAGAAAAAGATATCATTGATGGAGGCCAGCGATTTTTACTTTCGGCGGGATTCGAAGGAAATTATTTTTATCTTGGCAGTGATTATGCTAGCAATGAGCTTATTAAAATTTTCCCTTCAGAGGGCTGGCTGATGCAGGTCAAGGCCGATTTCTCCAATCGCAGATTCGATGTGTTGGTGGATGGCGATAAAATTCCGGCGGAAGAAAAAATAAAACTTCCCGCGAATAAAACGTTGGTCCGCAGGCGCTTGAGAAATGCCCGCTCTCTGAAAGAAGAGGATAACGACTATGACGTTTGGATAGTTCGCTACGTCTTAAAATCCGAAGCTGAAAAAGACCGCTCAAAATATCCCATGTTTGATACGGTGCTTCCCGCGGATTCTGCTGCTGCCGCGCCGCCGGTTCAGCCGCCATCCGGTTCACTTGCGGGAACACCAATGCGCCGGCTCAAGACCATTTCAGAAATTATGCAGCATATGAATGCTTTGGTTGGGCAAACACATTATAACCATATAGCGTTTGGTCTTAATCAGAATGGCGATGACTATTTTTTCCGCGCCGGCGCAGACAAACCAACCGTTTTATTTCAGCCCAATGAAAGCCGGCTTACTTTTGGGTTTTTTATCGAAAGAAAAGGGCAGCCCCCCTTAGATGTTAAGGTCATTTTTGAGGCCGGAGGGGCCACTCTCGGAATCTTTTTCAATATTGATGGAAGAATTTACGGTATCCCATGGAGTAATGGGGTGTCTTTGGATATGCCGGAAGATCCAGCCGCGCCAATCCGGTTTCAATTCCGTTTTAAACAGATTCCGGAGTCCATTCGTGAAGCACTGCGCGGCCACGGTTTGGAGGATTTGACCGGTTTAAAAGCCGTGGATTCCAAAACCAAAAACCCCACAGGAGAAATAGTTGGATTTTATGCGGAAGATTCTCCCGCCGCCGAATCTCAACCGGCTTCTTCCGCCGTTAAGCCGCCGCAAACATCCAGCCTTGTAAAACCCAAAATCGATCCGGAGCTTTTAATGATGCCCACTGCTTCCGGGCAATTTATCGCAAATCCAGATAAGACTCGCGCACTGGCGAAATTTAGCGCTCATAGGCGTTGGGTTTGGTTTTCTCAAAACACAGGCCTTCTGACAGCCGAAGGGCTTCCTGTTTTTGTGAGCGCAAGTAATGACAACACGGTACGGTTTTTCAGTTTGGATTTAAAAACCGGCCAGACGAGTGAACTTACGCGGTTTAGCGGCCATAAGGGTTGGGTCTGATTTTCTCAGAACACAGGCCTTCTGACGGCCGAAGGGCTTCCTGTTTTTGTGAGCGCAAGTGATGACAACACAGTACGGTTTTTCAGTTTGGATTTAAAGAATCGCCACTTCTGACGGCCGAAGGGCTTCCTGTTTTTGTGAGCGCAAGCGATGACAAAACGGTACGGTTTTTCAGTTTGGATTTAAAAACCGGCCAGACAAGTGAACTTACGCGGTTTAGCGGCCATAAGGGTTGGGTCCAGTTTTCCCAAAACACAGGCCTTCTGACGGCCGAAGGGCTTCCTGTTTTTGTGAGCGCAAGCGGTGACAACACGGTGCGGTTTTTCAGTTTGGATTTAAAAACCGGCCAGACAAGTGAACTTACGCGGTTTAACGGCCATACGAGTTGGGTCTGGTTTTCCCAAAACACAGGCCTTCTGACAGCCGAAGGGCTTCCTGTTTTTGTGAGCGCAAGTCATGACAACACAGTACGGTTTTTCAGCCTTAATCAGCCTTTGAGAAAGATTGAAACTCCCGCCGCCGAACCACCGGTAGCCCGGTCGCCGGCCAAACCGCAAGCCCCCGGTATGGTTCAAGGATTGGCTGTTACTCATCAAGAAATGTATGATCGATTCAAGCAGAAAGCCGGTTTCACATTCAAAAGTGGAGTAAAACCAGGTGATTGGCTTGAAAAAGATAAGGTCGGATTGGTGAATTGGGCCGTGTCGGATGAGGGAAGAAAATCCCAAATGGCTTTTGCTGCAGACACGAAAAGCGGCACGCGAAAATTTCTTACGAATATCGGTTTTCTCGATTTATCGGGTTCTGAAAGTGAATTGTGGATTGGCCCGAGAGATAGACCAGCTTTTCCGAATGCCAAAGTAAAATTTTCGGGTTATAAAGGGTTTGATGTTCGAGTTGAAGGCAAAAAACAAATTTACGAATTCTATTGGACTCGGATGACTTTATTGGGAGACGATTATAAAACCGCGGATGAATTAGAAAAATCTCTCCTTTTCTCCGGAACGTTTGATTCCGGCGATGAATACCGGATCATTGTAGATAATGAAGCGGAAATACGTTTGGAACTCGGTCTTCCCCAAAATGTTCCACCCGCCGATTCTAAAGCCTCAGCTTCGAGGGCTGTTTTGGTCCCATCTTCCGGGTCTTTGCGAACTTATTCTCATAAGGAAATCCTCGCTCAACTAGCGAATTCAACGGACTTCAAAGAAACCCCAGAGGTTTTTGGCCTTCGATCTATAGGGATGCCGGAAGATGCGATTGCGGGCCAAGAGTGGTGGATTCATGAAAATCTATCGTCTCTTACATTTGCGCTTCAGCGTTTTAATAATCCCCCGCAAGGAAATGATATTCTTCAAGAAAACAGCCGTCTAAGTTTGTTTGATTCAACGCCTTGGCTTAATTATTTAATGCTTGGCAAGATTACAGTCTATCTTTCCTTTGCTTGGCTCATGCAATTTAAACCCGATTTTCCCAAGAGAGCATTTTACATTTTAATCGATGACGAAAAAATCCCGGCCGAGGAAAAGAAAAAATTTCGTTCGAAGAAAACTTATACGGTAGATCTTTTAAAAGGGGAATTCGCTTCAAGGCCAGCCGAGTATGAAATTTGGACCATTCACTATATCTTCAAATCCGAAGCTGAAAAAGACCTCTCCAAATATCCCATGTTTGATACGGCGAATGCGGCTAAAGGAGAGCCTTTGTCGCCGCGAAGAAGTGCGAATTCTAAGAAGGCTAGTTCTTCAACAGAAAAGCCGCCCGCGCTTCCGGAAAAAAGTGCTAGCGTATTGGTCGGAAATAATTTTTCTGGAGAAAGGCGGTTTCCGGATGTGAAAAAAATAACGGCGATTAGGCCTGGGATTGCGATAGGGCGTGGGAAACAATCCCCGCTTCGGCTGAGTGATACTAAACTTTTAGTGCCAGATGCGGACAATAACACCCTTCAGGAACTTGATTTAAAAAATGGAACGTGGGTTGCCGGCCAAGTTGTGGAAAGCGAAAGGGACGGAAATGGAATTAAAACTTTGGATGGACCAGGAACCCCAATCTTATTGAGTAAGACGAAACTTTTAGTATCGAACTATCTTAATGACACTCTTCGGGAATTTGATTTAAAAGACGGAAAATGGGTTGCCGGCCAAGTCGTGAAGAGCAAAAGAGATGGAAAGGGAATAAAGACTTTGAGTGTTCCCCAGCCTCCACTTAAGTTGAGTAAGACGAAAATTTTAGTGCCGAACGCCGATAATGGCACCCTCCGGGAATTTAATTTAAAGAATGGAAGGTGGGTTGCCGGCCGGGTCGTGGCGGGCAAAAAGGACGAAAATGAAATTTTGACTACTCTCGGAACTCCAATCTTATTGAGTAAGACGAAAATTTTAGTGCCGACCGGGGTTAATAGCACTCTCCGGGAATTTGACTTAAAGAATGGAAAGTGGGTTGCCGGCCAAGTCGTGGAAAGCGAGACAGACGGAAATGGAATTAAAACTTTAGATAATCCCGAACCCCCGCTGAAGTTGAGTAAGACAAAACTTTTAGTGTCGAACGCGGGCAATAAAACTCTCCGGGAATTTGATTTAAAGGACGGAAAATGGATTGCCGGCCAAGTCGTGAAAAGCGAAACAGACGGAAATGGAATTGAGACTGTGCAGGTTCCCGGAACTTCAATTCGACTGAGTAAGACAAAGTTCATAGTGCCGAACGCGGGCAATTACACTTTGCGGGAATTTGAAATCGAAGGGGAGTTTGAAGAGTCTGCACGTTCTGAGGTGCGATCTGAGGTGCGCAATCTTGAAGATAAATTAAAAAGCCAAAGCCAAGCCTTTCTGCTATTGAAACAGCCGGAGTCGGGATATGAGGTTGTGAACTATCGTTTTACAGAAGAAGGAAAAGAAGAGGCCCAAGTCGTGGTTGCGGGTTTTAAA
>JACPXK010000062.1 GCA_016196565.1 Candidatus Omnitrophota bacterium
CTGAAATTCCTTCCAGCGATTTTCAATACGGCCTATGACATAGGGCGCCCTACGGTAATTTCCATCCACAAACTGAATCGTGACATTGCCGCGGCTTCCCTCTGAGCCCTTTAAGTAAACGTGCAAGGTGTCATACCAAGAGAGATCTTGATCCTTTAGGCAAATCCAGAAAGTGGCTTTTGCGGATTCGTTAGAATCGACGTCATAATCAAGCCGCAAAGATTTACCGCCGGCTTTTCCCCGGGCATCATCACTATCCCAATTCATTTTGATCCATTGGTTCTCATCCATTGGATTTCGTGAACTGACGCTGAAAAGACCGACTGCTTCACCCTCATCGAAATCAGCAATCGAGAGTTTTCCCCGCTCTGCATTCTGCGCAAAAAGAACGAGAGGACAGAGTGTTAGGACGAGAATCGCGATGGATTTAGGAGCCAGTTTTGACATTGAAATGTCTCCTCGCTTCTTCATAGGATTCCAGCGTGCCGATATCAAACCAGGCCCCGTCAAAATCGATTCCGTGCAGCGTCTCCTTTTTGCTGAGCCATGCAAAAAAATCACCGATCTTGTCAGGATTGAGTTTTTCGAGTTCAAGATATTCGAAAAGTCTCAGCTTAAATTTACTGGGCAGGTAATAGACCCCCATACTGACGCAGGTTGATTTGGGAACAGATGGTTTTTCCTGAAAATCAGTGATTTGATTATGTGCATCCACCTCAACAACCCCATATAGGGAGGCCGCGGCGAGGTCCTTTACGTCATAGAGGCCAAGAAAAGCATGATCGCGGTGACCAGCGCAGTAAAGATTAATGAAGTGGGTTAGTGGAAAATCGAAATAGTTGTCAGCGCAAAGGACGATGGAGCCATCTACATCATGCCATTCGGATTGAATACCCAGGTTGAGATCCTGCACCGCGCCTAATTTTTTTTCCGGCTCATAAACGTTATTTTCAATGATTCGGATGGGTTTTCTATTGATGGGCTTTCTTTTCTTGGCCCATTCCATAAAATCAAGAGCAAATCTGCCATTTGAGACCAGAATCACCTCTTTGATGAGAGGAGTGATCTCCAGCTTCTCGATTAAATGATCGAGAATTGTTTTATCTCCGATCTCAAGGAGCGCCTTGGGCTTGAATTTGGTTAACGGGTAAAGCCTGGTTCCAAACCCGGCGGCCAGAATGATTGCGTTCATGCTAAATAAATCCTCCGTTGAAGAACGTTGAAATAATTTCTGATTAGAATCTGCCTTTTGCATTTTGATATTCCTTTTGGCAGGTATTTTGCGGCTCGTCTCCGTAGAAAAACTGCCGGAATGTCTCTTGAGGCAACTCTTCTTCCCGGAAAGCACTGAAGAAAGCTCTTAAATCCTTAACGCGACGGCCGCCGCCAGTCTTTCTTGCAAGGTTGGAAAGCTCCGCTTCTTCATTTGTTTGAGTTGTCATTTGATTTTCCTTTTTGAATTTTTGTTTCAAAGATTTTTGGGTTGATAAATCTTTCAAGAGAATCCGAAGAGGGTTTCTGAACAGACAGCGGCTTAGAATTAGCGCTGCGTCTTGCGCTAATTTTCACCCATGCACGCATTCCGTACTTTGCATTTACAGGAAGCTCGTCCAGCCTGATTTCACAGGCAATGACGTATTTGATATCAAAGACCTTTTGCACCTTTTCCGTTGTTCTTGGGCCCACTTTGGTGACTTCACCGGAATAGGTTTTCCATGAAAAAGCCCGGAACCGCACTTTAACCGCGCTTCCTGGCCTGACTTTTTCCACCTCTTTTTCTGAAACCAAGGTTTCAAGGAAGAAGCTTTTAGGATCTGCAAACTCAAGAACAAAATCCCCTTCTTTAAGAAGATTCCCGATAGTGATTCCGGGATCAGTAAGAAGCATTCCATCAAAGGGCGCTCTCAGTTCGAGCGACGCCACCCTTTCTTTTAAAAACTTAACTTCTCCCTCCGCTGATTCAATCTCCTTCAGACGCATGGCGAGTTCTTCTTCAGCCTGCTCGAAATCCAAACTTGCCTTTTCGAATTGAAGGAGGCCGATAACACCGTTTTCAAAAAGAATGTTTTTGCGGCCTTTATCTTTGGCAAGAAACGCCGCTTGTTTCTCAAGGCGGGTCTTATCGTGATTTAAGATTTCAAGCGCGAGTTTGCGTTCTTCAAACTTCCGGGAAAGCTCAGGGTTTTCAAATCGCACCAAAAGCTCCCCTTTTTGAACCACATCCCCTTTTTTATGCAGCAGTTCTTTTAAGATTCCGGAACTGGTCAGACCAATACGAGCAAACCGCTCTGCTTGGACAAGCGCCTCACCATTGATTTGACCTTTTGGCCAGAAAGTAACCCCGATAACCGAAATCAAAACGAAGAGAAAAAGCTTTGTCTTCCATTTGCCGCCTCCGGCTGTTTTTTCTTCAAAAAGAGATGGCTCCTGCGCATTTTGATTTTGTTCCTTGTCGTGCTTTTCATTTGTCTGTTTTTCACTCATTTCTTTTGTTCCTCCTCATCAGATCCAGCCTCTCAATTTCATAGGAATTGATTTGGCTGTGAAATAAACCGTTGGAATTGAAAAAATAAGACTGACCAGAATGGGTGTTGCCTGCCACACGAAATAAGGCGTGAGCATGGTGCAAAAATAAAGGCCAAAGAAGCCGCAGACCGTTCCGATCCAAAGCAACTGAACTGTGTTCCCGAGATTTACCGCGGCAAAGGGATCTTTTGCCATAGGCCGCCAATGGAGCTTCTTTAAAGGAATGCTGAGAATGGCGAGTGGACCATAGATGAAGTTATTGAGCGTGATAAGCGTTGAAATAATAAGCTCATAAAAATAATGGCGGACGTCTTCCCATGTCCGGAGGATTACCGTTTTATGAAAGAAGACCACCGAGAGACTAAAAATGAGCATCCATTTAAGAATGCGGTTTGTGAAAAAACCTGTCCAGATTGAATCAATCTGGAAATGAATAAGTTCGCCGGTTATAGAAGAATGAGATAAAAGTCCGAGCAGAACCCAAAAAAAGAAAACGATATCCGCGAGATAAAGATAAATTCCATAACCGGCTAGGAACCGGGAAGCAATTGTCACATTCGGTTCAAAGAGGAGCGGAATTCCTTGAAGGGTGCCTTGCGCCCAGCGGCTAGCCCTTGCTTTTGCCTCGAGATAATTTGAAGGCGCTTCATCGAAGGCTTCAACGTCAGGGCAAAATGCGACCCGATATCCCATTTGGTCAAGACGAACCGTATCCCAGTTATCATGGGAAAGCAGTCCCTTGGGAAGCCGTATCCTGGATACAGCTTTTGTACGCGCGAGATGATGATGACCAAACGAAATCGTCCGGCCAAAAATGGCCTGCACAACCACGGAATTAAGCTTTTGGGCAAAGCGCGTTCCGATTCTCTCAAACCTGGAATACCAGGTCGTAGCATGGGCGATCTTGACAAAGGCTTGAAAGATCGCAATGTCCTGGTTTTCCGGGTGCTCTGCTTTACGGAGAAGTTTGAGGAGGGTGCCTTTCGGAACCATGCCGTCCGCATCACATATATATATGTAGTCGTATTCCGTATGAGAATGAAGAAACTCTCCGATATTGCCCTGTTTCCGCTCAACCGGGTGCGGCCTTCTGCGGTAAAATACACGGCTTGAGTGTAGCCTCTCGAGTTTTGCGATAAGATTATTTTCATAAGGGACAAAGTCTTCCTCGGAATCCGAAAGAATCCATAAATCAACATTGTGGAACTTGTTCCCGGAAAAGGAATAGTCAATCCGTTCCGACAGGCCGTAGGGTTCATTGCGGACCGGATAAACTAAGGCAACCTTTGGGAAATGCTTAACGTAAGCTTCCTTTAATCTAGGAAGCTGCAGGAAGGGATGGACCACACTCACCAAAAACAGGTACGAGACATTGAAGAAAAGGAACCCGAATCCAAAGATCCAGGCAAGGCTCAAAAGGTATGTTTCCTCAGTCATCACGACGGTCGAGGACACGAGCCATACGGCTGCGAGTGTCATGAATGCAACTGATCCGAGGAAAAGAGCAGCCCTTCTATCCGGATCCTTGAGCCATTTTGGAAGAGAAACTTTTACCGGCTTCATTCTTCCTCCTCTTCAGAATGTAAGAACTCGACCGGCGCTTCGGATCCAAGACCCTGTAAAAATGCTTCAAAATCGGTTTTTCTTCCAAGATTAACAAGAAGGAGGCGATATTCAGTAACGGCCTCGATGTTTTTGATTTTTAATTCTTCAAGCGCGATGAAGGAATCGATCAATTCCCCAGTCCTTTTTTCTCCCGCGATCAGTCTTGTCTTTTCGTTTTTGTAGACTTCTCGGCGTTCACGGATAAGTGCTTCCGTTAACCTGATTTTTTCCCGAACCGCCCGGGACTGATGAAAGACTTTTCGAATTTCACGCTCGTATTGCCGGACCTGAAGCTCTCCCTCCCATTTCATTTCCTCAATTTCTTGGGATTTCGCTTTGATCTTGGAACCAAGACGTCCGAAATCCCAAATATTCCACTTCCCCACAACGCCGAGCATGACGCGATTGGTATCCGCAAATACGTCATTGATTTGGTTCCATTTGGCCGTAAGACTCAAGTGCGGATACCGGTCTGCTTGAAGCTCCCTTTTTTCAAACTGTTTTTCTTGAACCCGCAAGTCCTTGAGCTTATAGACCGGGTCATGCTGGCGGGCGGCGGTGAGATAGGAAAGGACACTCTCATCAAGTTCAGAAAAATCTTCCAATGGTTCGAGATCAAGAGACTCCCCTTCACTGACTCCCACGGTCTCCTTAAGCACCGTAAAAAGGTAATCGTAGCTTTCTTTATGCGTTACAAGGGCATGCTTCGCACCCTGAAGCAGGGTTTCGATTCTGAAGAATTCGTAGCGAGGAAGGATCTCCTGATTGACGAGCTTTTTGATTCGTGCATACTCGACTGAGAGTTCCTTAACTTGTCCTTGAGCGATACGGGTCAGTTCTTTTTCTTGCAGCACCTCGGCATACAAAACTCTCACTCCAAGCTCCACATCGAGCTTGGCTTGCTCAAGTTTCAACCGTTCACTTTCGACCAGGGTTTTCTGTTTCTTTTTCTGAGCTACGATTTTGCCGCCCTGAAAAATAGGCTGTTCAATACCGGCGTCCACGAAATTGACGAAATGCTTGTCTCCCGTCGCAAATGCGGAAACGACTTCGCCGGCGAGTTTGGGAAAAAACTCTGCGAGGCTCCCTTTATAAAGGGATTCCTCTTTATGAAGTCTCGCAAAGGCGCGTTTAACTTCAGCATCGCTTTTAAGCGCCCTCGTTACAGCTTCATCCAGAGTCAAAAGGGACCCAAACTGATCCGGCGAAAGAGCATCTGGCGCTGCAGCTCTCAGCGAATGCGCAAAGAATGCGGCAATCACAAAGAACATGACGGCAATGCTCAAAAACTTAGTTTTTTGTCGTAATATCATCACCAGAAAACCTCCCTTTTAGATTTAAAAAATGGTCTTTCAGTGACCTGCTTACTTTTCTGAAAGACTTTTGATCAGCTTTTCAATGCTCGTCTGAAACTCTTTGGAATTTTCGGGTATCAAAATTCCGCGTCTTCCAGGGGTCATCTGCTGACCTTCACGCGCCGTGAAATAACGGATGTCGCCGCGTGTCTTGCCGTCCACTTCCACTTTCGTGAAATGAAGCTCTTCGCCGTCTCGAGTCTCGATCACAGCCACCTTCTTCACTTCTTTGAATCCGCCTTCTTTTCGGTTGTTCTTCATTGCTTTGTGTTCCTCCTTTTTTAATTACACTGCTTCAAGCAGCATCACCTGGATATTCACTCCGGATTTAACCGTGATGCTTTTGTCCACCTTCACGCTTCGTAAGTCTTGCGATGCCTGGTTGGTCAAGTTGTCAGCGAGATTGACACGCATTTGGTCCTGAAGGCTGTAAGGGTCCTGGCTTCTGCCGCCGACAAACAAGGACGCGCCGGCAAGAAGAGTTTCCCCAATCGCTTTGAGGACCTTCGTGTCTGTATGCTTATTCACTTTCCCTTTGATCCCGCTTGAGCCATCCTCCGATAACGCAATCGCCCGGATGCGAAGCTCGCGCCCATCCGGAAAAATCAAAAGGTCAAACCGTACATTGATCCGGTCCACTGATTTAAGAACATTGACCTCACCTAAAAATTTGGAATCTTTCGGGATGATTACTTTGTCTTTTAGAATGAAGTCTTTTGGAAGGATGGCCGTGACAGGCGCTGCGACATTAAAAGAAAAAACACGGTCTGAAAGAAGTGCCGGAATTTTAGTACCGGATGGGACCCCAAGCTTGATCTCTTCTTCCCGGACTCTTGTGGAAGAATCCGGTTCCGGTCTTTCCGGTTTTTCAACAAAAACTGCAATACTTGTGTCGTACTTCCGTTTCTGCGAAACATTTTGCCGGCTGTCATTTTGCCGGACCCGCGAAGCCTTCCCTTTAGCGGATGAATCAATGGCGCGTTCCATCGATTGAGTTGTGATAACTAACCGGCTTTCTTCTGCCTTAGGCGCAGGTTTCTCAATTTGTTTTTTGGAAGGTTTATAGAAAAGGAGCGCCGAAAGAATAAAAACGCCGGCGACGACCAGGCCAAGCCGTATCCATTTCTTTTCCAGGAGATCCCGGACAAACCCTGCCGCCTTTTTTGAACTCTTCAGCTCATCGAAAAATTCCGGCTCCGGCGGAGGTGGCAGATCACTCGGTTTTTTGTCGTTTCTTTTCTTCAACATTCCAAAACTCTCCTCATTTATTTCCCTTAAGCTTCCATTCATGGTTAGGATCCGGAACAAAGACCGAGTGCTCGCTCTTTAAGTGCCTTACCCAGAAAACCACATACCAGCCACCGCGGACCTTGACGCGGTAACAGCTGACATGGCCGTCATCAAAAATGTCTTCCCAAGCGCGTGAGTTCTTCATGTTTTGCTTTCTCCTTGTGCTCATTTGAACCACTCGAAACCTTTGATTTCTAAGTTTCTAGGTTTAGAAGTTTCGAAGGATGAATTGTCTTCCAGAAGCCGGACGACCGGCTTTTCATCTTTGCCCATGGCCCGGTAATCAAGGGCAAGAACGCCGTATTCATAACTGTCCGGTTTGATGACCTCGGCCAACTTCAGCTCTGATGGGATTTCAATGATGCCGGCTTCTTTCTTACCCATAAATTTCTTCTCGTAGGTCTGAATGCCGACAAAGGTCCCCAGAACCCGATAAGGTGCTTTGGAATAATTCAAAATGGAGAAACGCAGATAAATTTTGTTTGCGACTTGTGAGAGGGACAGAAGATTGAGCTGTATC
>JACPXK010000063.1 GCA_016196565.1 Candidatus Omnitrophota bacterium
CGCCTTTGCCGATATCTTCGAGAAGGGCCATTTGAAACTGGTGCTTCGTTTGGCGGGAAAATAAAGCGGCCATAAAATTACTGCCTTAAGAGATTAAAAATATTGGGGTTTTTTTCCAGGGCGGGTTCAAGCTCTACTGCTTTTTTCAAAACATCTTTTAATTTATCTTTGCGGCCCATTTTGTCATAGGCATTGGCCAGATTTAAATAAGTTCTCGCCTCATTCGGAAATTGCGCGGCCATTTTAAGATAAACCTGAAGCGCCACTTCATACATGCTGTGGGTTTCATAAACTTTACCCATTTGTTCATAAATCGGCCCAAAACGCGGATAATGGGCAATGACAGTTTCGTAGGCGGCCGCCTGTTCTTCCAGCGTTCCAATCTTAAAAACAATGTCCGTGGCCCGTGTCAGGGCATGAAAATCGTAATCTTTCATTTTGATCACTTTTCTATACGCTTCAAGGGCCTCGGGATAACGCTCAGCATTAAATAAACAATCCGCTAAGGAAGTAAGATAAGAAGTTTCTTCGGGCTTAAGCTGACTCGCTTTTTTTAATTCGGCCAAGGCCTCATCCCATCGCTTTTTCTCCATCAAAGTCAAACCCAGATAATAATGGGCTTCGCTCGATTCAGGATTGGCGGCCGCTGCTTTTTTTAAATTATCTTCTGCTTCATCGAAATGTTTTTCGCGAAAAGCCAGAATGCCAAAAACTTCCAAATAACCGGGGTTTCCCGGCTGAATCTGCTGAGAAGTTCCCATCGCCATGACCGATTCCGCCATCATGCGTTTGAAAAGGAGCCCGCGCGCAATTTCATTAAAAAATTGGCTGTTTTCAAACACCGGAGGATTGAGATTGGCAATTTTAGGAAAAGAAGGCGTGCGAAAGGCATTGATCATGTCAAAATTTTCTTTGAGTGTGTCTTTATAAAGATGGTGCGGCGCAGAAAATTCCAGATAAGGATGATTGTCCCGATTGATTTTGGCGCCGTGTCCAAGTCTGCGCACTTGATCGTCCCCCAGCCAGAAACTGGAAAAAAATCCTTCCGGGGCTTGAATGCCGTGAGGAAAAAGATCGCGGCGGACATCAGGAATTTCAAACCGCTGTTTAATTTTCTCAAAATCGGCCACGCGCGGCTCCATGGAACCCACCAGCATTAAATCCGGATAATAGGAAGTCCAGAGCTCGACATTGGGAAATGCCTCGCTGAAAGTCCGGATAATCATGCGCAAATCATCCTGCGACATGCTGTAAGCATGCAGCCATTGGCAGACAATTCCTCCCGGTTTAAGCCGCTGGGCCATGATTTGATAATGTTCGAGCGAAAAAAGATTGGCCACGCCCGCCATCCAGGGATTGGAAGGTTCAGAAATAATCACATCATAAAGATCCGGCCGGACCAGAAGGACATTGCGGCCGTCGTTGGTAAAAATTCTCAGGCGCGGATCATCGAGAATATTGCGATTGAGCGACGAAAAATACCGGGCCCCTTCCACCACGGCCGGTTCAAGCTCCGCGGCATCAATTTTTTCCACTGGATAAGATGCAACGGCGGCTGCGGTGGAGCCGCTCCCCAATCCGATAATCAACACCTCTTTGGGGTCCGAATGCAAAAGCAGGGGCAAATGCCCGAGGAAAAATTGAGTGAAGGAGTCCCCGAATGAGGCATCGACTTTCCCGTTCACAGCCAGCGAAATATTGTCGCGGACCCGGTCCACGCTCACAGTGGCGCTTATTCCCTCTTTGTAAAAAAGATTTTGTTTCTCTTTCAAGGAACTGAGAAAATCTTTATACGACATGTCCGCAATCAAAGCCGGCTTGATAGCGGTTCCGCTGTTTAAAACAATCCGGTCCCAAGGTTTTACTGTCGCCGCACTGACCAGCATAAGAACAAAAACCCCGGCGCTGACAGCCAGCCGTTTCCAATTCGATTCTTTAATATAAAAAAGCAGGGAAACCACGCCGATTCCCGCATTGACCATCGCTGCCACCATTAAGGTAGTTTGAATGCCGATGGCAGGAATAATTAAAAATCCCGTCAAAGCGGAGCCTAAAATCGTGCCGATCGTGTTGGAAAAATACACAATGCCCAATTCCCTTCCGAGGGTTTCGGAATGTTGATAAAGATGGACGAAGCAGGCAAAAAGGGCGCCGAGGCATAAAGTCGGCGGGAACATAATGACCGCACAAAGAAGAAATTTTCCGAATTCAAGGGCAGCCACGGAACCATGCGACCAGCCGAAAATCCGGGCGAAGTGATAAGGCATTTTATCGAATTCATTCATGCCCAGAAAAACAAAAGCGGCGGCGACAATTTCCAGAATGGCGAAAACACTGAGGTCGATTTTGATCCGGCGGGCCAAAATAGAAAAACCGTAACTGCCAAGGGCCAAACCCAGCAAAAAAGTGGCGAGCATCACTGAAAAGGCATACACCGAACTGCCAAGCACAATGGCCAGAACCCTGGTCCAACTCACTTCATAGACCATCGAAACCGCTCCTGAGATACCAAAAAGAACAAGAAACAAGAGAGAAAAAATTCCGGGAGGCAGATAATGCGTTTTATAGGAAGATGCGGGGTCTGCCGCTTTAACCGAAGGACTTATATCCGGTTTATTTTTCCCAGTGGCCGTCCGGAGTTTGGGCCCGCCGGTTTCATAGGCATAACACGCAATAAAAATGAGGGCGTTAAAAGCGGCCGTTAAATAAACCGTTTCCCGAACGCCTAAAAGATAAAGAAGAAAAAATCCGCATAAAAAAACTCCTAACACCGCGCCTAAAGTATTGAGGGCATAAAGAAGCCCGATGCTTCTTGCAGTGTCACTTTTTTGCTGGACGAAAAATTTTGCGATGACCGGAAGTGTCCCTCCCATTAAAAATGTCGGGAAAAAGAGAAATCCGAAGGCAATCACAAATTTAAAAAAACTGAACATCAAAAAGGATGGATTGTAATGCTGATAAAAGGAAGTATGAATGATTTCGATTAATTTCCACAGCCATGGGGTCAAAATGGCATAAAGGGCCACGCCGCCTTCGAGCATTCCATAAACTAAAATAGGCGGCCGTTTGGTATTTTCAATCCAAGTTCCGAAAAAAAGCGCGCCGAGGCCAAGCCCTGCCATATAGCCGGCAAGCACCGTGCTTGTCGCAAAAGTCGTATTGCCGAAAACCAGTCCCAGGACGCGCAGCCAAGCCACTTCATACATAAGGCCGCAAGCCCCTGAAAGGAAGAAGCAAGTCAGGAGAAGCGGACGTATGGGGCGGCGATGGAGAAAACGTGAGAGGTCTTCAAGCATAGAATTTATTGGAACAGGGTAAAAAGTTCTTCATGGGCCTTTAAAACATTTTCGGC
>JACPXK010000065.1 GCA_016196565.1 Candidatus Omnitrophota bacterium
CCTTGCGTTTCAAGGGAGTACGGCAGGCACGCAGGCGCATGTTTTTGGTGACCAGTATTTTTTGTTCTTTCATAATGCGGTAGATGCGTTTTTTATTGACCGTGAGACCTTCGCGGTATTTTAGGTAAGACCAAACGCGGCGATAGCCCCAGAAGGGGTGCTCGGCTTTGAGATCGTAGATGCGTTGAAGCAAAGGTTTGTTTCGCTCGTCAATAGACATGGAGTGGCTCCTTAATCTTCGTAGTCGTTTTTTTTTAATTCCATAGTGAGATCGCCGATGACGGTCTTGAGCTTGCGGTTTTCTTTTTCCAAGCGTTCTTCGGCCGAAGTGGATTTGCCGAGATCAAAAATCTTCTCGGCGTTCCGGAGGAAATGATTCTTCCAGGCATAGTACTGAGTTTGCATGATTTGATGACGGTTACAAAGCTCGGAGATGGGAACATGCCCCTTGATTCCTTCGAGAACGATTTCAAGCTTTTGTTTATTGGTCCATTTACGGTTTTTCATTCGAGCTCCTTTCGGCTTTCCAAGGAGCTCAATTCTACACTTTTTGGACCTTAATTAAACGGGGAGCAGTATATTTTTCAGTCTGTAGTCTGAATTGCTTTTTGAGGGTGGCTACGCTATACTAACTCACTTTTTTTCCCATAACATACTGCAAGGTCTCAGCTTAGGAAAATTATGAAACAATTATCCATCGGCCTTTTAGGGCTCGGACAGGTTGGAAGCGCCCTTTACCGCATTCTCACCTCCAAAAAGAAATATTTTGAGCGTGAAGTCGGCGTTCGTTTTGACGTGAAGAAAATCGCCGTCAAACATCCCGCCCGCAAACGCAAAGTGCGTGTGCCACGTGAGCTTTTGACCTCTGAGGTGCGCGAAATTCTTTATGATCCCGCCATCGATGTGGTGGTCGAGCTCATGGGCGGCACAAAAGAGGCCTTTACCTGTGTGATGGAAGCGCTTAAGTCCGGCAAACATGTGGTGACGGCCAACAAAGCCTTACTTGCCGAACGAGGCGATGAAATTTTCGAACTGGCCAATCGTCAAAAGAAATGGGTGCTTTTTGAGGCCAGTGTCGGTGGCGGAATTCCGGTGATCAAGGCACTTCGTCAAGGGTTGGTGGCCAATCGTATCGATTCTATTTATTCCATTATCAACGGGACCACCAATTATATTTTGAGTTCCATGAGCCAAAAACATAAGGATTTCAACGAGGCTTTAAAAGAAGCCCAGGCCAAAGGTTATGCCGAGGCCGATCCTACGCTGGATATCGAAGGCATTGATGCCGCTCACAAACTTGCCATCATGCTGCGTTTTGGTTTCGGAGGAAAAGTGCGCTTTCGCGATATTTATTCCGAGGGTATTTCCAAAATCAGAAGTGAAGACATTCAATTCGCCGAAGAATTCGGATACCGGATTAAACTTTTGGCTCTGGCCAAACATTCCAATGACGGTGGAATCGAAGCCCGGGTTCAGCCAACGCTTCTTCCCAAGTCTCATATCTTAGCGAATGTGAACGGATCGTTTAACGCGGTTTTAATTCATGGCGATGAAGTGGGCGATGTGCTTCTTTATGGAAGAGGGGCCGGTCCTGAACCGACGGCAAGTGCGGTGGTCAGCGACTTAATCGATATCGCCAAACACGATGTGGGCTATTTGAAAGGCGCCAAAGGCCATATGCGGGCGATTGATAAAACCCTTAAAATTAAAAGTATTTCGTCCATTTTGTCGCGCTATTATCTGCGTTTTCATATTGTGGACCAGCCGGGAATGCTGGCAAAAATTTCCCGAGTGCTGGGGGCGCATAAAATCAGTATTTCGGACGTGATTCAGCGTGAAAGAAAAGCGGGCGGTGTCGTGCCTCTTATTCTAATCACACACGATGCCCATGAACACGATGTGAGGGCGGCCATGAGAAAAATCGACCGGCTTCATATTGTGCGGGGAAAATCTCAAATGCTCAGAATCGAAGGAAATTGAAAGTGACAACGCCTACTCGCAAGTATGCCGTCAAAAAAATCGGAGTGATCGAACGTTATCAGGAATTTCTTCCGGTCACGGATCAAACCCCGATTATTTCTTTGAATGAAGGCAACACGCCCCTTATTTTGGCGGAGTCACTCCCCAAAGAAATCGGGCTAAAAAATGTGCGGATTTATTATAAATTTGAGGGTCTCAATCCCACGGGTTCTTTTAAAGATCGCGGTATGACCATGGCGATTTCAAAAGCTCTGGAAGAAAAATCCAAAGCTGTGATGTGTGCTTCCACCGGAAATACTTCGGCTTCGGCTGCGGCTTATGCCTCACGCTGCGGGCTCAAATGTTTTGTTTTGATTCCGGAAGGAAAAATCGCCAAGGGAAAATTGATTCAGGCTTATCGTTACGGGGCCAAAGTGATTATGATTAAAGGCAATTTCGATCAAGCCCTGGAATTGGTCAAAGAAATAACTTCCAAAAATAAAATTACGTTGGTGAATTCCATCAATCCTTATCGTATCGAAGGCCAGAAAACTGCGGCCTTTGAAATTGTGGATGATCTTGGGGATGCTCCCGAATATCATGCTATCCCTGTGGGAAATGCCGGCAATATCACGGCTTATTGGAAAGGTTATCAGGAATATAAAAAAGCGGGCAAATCCGAAACACTTCCTAAAATGCTGGGATTTCAGGCCGAAGGTTCGGCTCCTATTGTATTGGGAAAACCCGTGGCCAAACCTGAAACCATTGCCACCGCCATTCGTATCGGCAATCCCGCAAGTTGGAAGGGAGCTTTACAAGCCCGGGATGAATCCGGCGGTTTGATTGAAGCCGTCTCAGACAAAGAAATTGGTCAGGCCTATCGCTTTATTGCGGAGCATGAAGGCGTTTTTGCCGAGCCTGCGTCTGCAGCAGCTGTGGCCGGCGTGATCAAGCTCGCCAAAAGAAAATTTTTCAAAGAAGAAACCAGAATTGTCATCACCCTTACCGGTTCAGGCTTGAAAGACCCGGATTTTGCTTTAAGTTTTGATGACAAAATCGAAACGGTGGAACCCACCTTTGATGCGGTGGCAGCATTGGTCATGAAGTAAAGGGAGTCCTTATGAAATATCTTGTGATTGCGATGTCAGGAGCCGCGGATCATCCTTCCGATGAACTCAGCGGAAAAACACCTTTGGAAGTGGCGAAGATTCCGAATTTGAATTATTTTGCCAAGGCCGGAAAAACCGGCATGGTGAAACTTTTTTCGGACAATCTGGAGCCTTCCAGCGATGTCAGCCTTCTCAATCTGCTCGGTTATGATGCGCAAAAAGTTTATACCGGCCGTGGACCGCTCGAAGCCGCCAATTTGGATTTGAAGCTGGAAGAAAATGAAATCGCTTTCCGCATGAATTTTGTGACGGAGGCAAGCGGCATTTTGGCCGATGACACGGCCGGAGGCCTTTCCACCAAAGAGGCCAGAGCCCTCATTAATTTTCTGAACAAAAAAGTTTCCAACGACTATGTGAAATTTTTCCCCGGTTCCGAATACCGGCATATTGCGGTTTTGAAAGATGCCCACGGTTACGAAGCCCTCTCGGCCAAAACCACGGCACCGGAGGCCATTGTCGGAGAAAAAATCGATTCCCATTTTCCCAAAGGTCCGGGGGCGGAACTTTTGAAAAAATTGATGTTCGACACCAAACTGCTTTTGCAGGATCACGAAATCAATCAAGTGCGTTTGGACCTGCAGGAAAATCCGGCCAATATGATTTGGCTTTGGGGTCAGGGCCGGAGGCCGAAAATCGAAAAATTTCAAAGCCTGTTCGGACTTTCAGGGGCCATGATTGCCGGCATCGAATATGCCAAAGGGGTAGGACGGCTCGCAGGCCTCACCGTGCTGGAAGTCAGCGGTGGCACCGGCGACAGCGAAACCAATTATGACCGGAAAGGAAAGGCCATGATCGAGGCCTTGAATGAAAAGGATTTTGTCTGCGTGCATGTTCAAGCCTGCGATGAAGCCTCCCGTTATGGGGACTTGAAAGAGAAAATTTCCGCGATCGAGGCCGTCGATTTTCACATTCTCTCCAAGGCCAGAGAATATCTGGAGCAAACTAAAGACGTCCGCATTTTGATCACGCCTTGTCACGCCGCTCCCTGGAAAATGAAACGTCATGTCCGCGATCATGTCCCTTTCGTGGTGTCCGGCAAAAATGTGATGGCCGGAGACATGGACAAATTTTCGGAACTCACGGCAAAAAATTCCGATTTGAAAATTAATAAGAGTACGGAGCTCATGCCGTACTTTTTGGCGAAATAATCCGTATGTCCTTAATCGTACAAAAATACGGCGGAAGTTCTGTTGCCAATGTCGAACGCATCAAGCGGGTTGCTGCGAGAATCGTCAAAGCCAAAAAAGCCGGCAACAATTTGGTGGTCGTGGTTTCCGCTCTCGGAGATACCACGGATGATTTGATCCAGCTGGCTCATCAAATCACGAATCGTCCCAATGAACGGGAAATGGACATGCTCCTTTCCACCGGCGAACAGGTATCAGTCGCATTACTGGCTATTGCCATTCATCATAGAGGCGTGAAGGCCATTTCTTTTACCGGACCCCAGGTGGGAATTATCACCGACCGTTTTCATACGAAGGCAAGGATTCTCGACATTAACACCGACAAAATTCAAAAAGCCCTGGACGAAGGCAATGTCGTGATTGTGGCCGGCTTTCAGGGAAAAACCGTGGGGGAAGAAATTACCACCCTCGGACGCGGGGGATCGGATCTCACGGCTGTGGCTTTGGCCAAATCGCTTGCGGCCAAACACTGCGAAATTTATACGGATGTGGACGGCATTTATACGGCCGATCCCCGTTTGGTTCCGGAGGCCCAAAAAATCGACGTCATCAGTTACGATGAAATTCTGGAACTGGCCGCTCTTGGCGCAAAGGTCATGCATTCGCGTTCGGTCGAAGTCGGCAAAAAATTCAACGTCCCGATTTATGTGCGTAATTCCGCCCATGACGGGGAAGGAACTTTGATCACAAAGGAGAACAAAAAGATGGAAGACATTGTGGTAAGCGGGGTTGCTTTGGCCGAGGATGAGGCCAAGGTCACGATTTTTAATGTTCCGGATAAACCGGGAGTTGCCTCCAAGATTTTTGCCAAACTTGCCGAGGCCAATATCAATATCGATATGATTGTTCAAAATAAAACGCAGACGAACACCACCGATATTTCATTTACGGTTTTCAAAAATGAACTGGGACGTGCCATGCCCGTGGTTCAAAAGGTTGCCAAGGCGATCGGCGGCAAGGTCAGTTGCGATGAGAATATTGCCAAGGTCAGTGTGGTCGGGGTGGGGATGCGTTCGCATTCGGGCATTGCCTCCAAAATGTTTCACGCTTTGGCCCGCAAAAAAATCAATATCGACATGATCTCCACCTCCGAAATTAAAATTTCCTGTGTGGTGGAAGGCGGAAAAGGCAAACAGGCCATTCGCGAAATTCATAAGGAATTTGGACTCGGAAAGTAGTAAAAGGATAGTCAATGAAAAAAGTGCTTTTTTATGACACGACTTTAAGGGACGGGACTCAAGCGGAGGGAATCAGTTTGTCGATTCACGACAAAATCCTCATTGCCCAGAGGCTCGACCAATTCGGCCTTCATTATATAGAAGGGGGATGGCCGGGCTCTAATCCTAAGGACCTTGCCTTTTTCAAGGACATCAAAAAGGCCGGCATCAAACGCGCCAAAATCGTGGCCTTCGGTTCCACCAGACGTGCCCATACTAAAGTTAGCGAAGACCCGCAGGTGAAGGCCTTGCTTGAGGCCGGCACAAAAACAGTCACCATTTTCGGAAAGTCCTGGGATTTTCATGTCACCGAGGTTTTCAAGACTTCGCTCAAAGAAAATCTGCTGATGATTTATGAAACCGTGTCTTATTTAAAATCCAAAAAGCTCGAAGTCATTTATGATGCCGAACATTTTTTCGACGGCTTCAAGGAAAATCCGGAATATGCCATCAAGACCTTGCAGCAGGCAGCCCGTGCCGGAGCCAATAATCTGACACTTTGTGATACCAATGGCGGAACTTTGCCGCATGAAATTCGCCGTGCTATTTTGCGGGTCAAACGCTCTCTCAAAACGCCGCTTGGCATTCATTGCCATAATGACGGGGAACTGGGTGTGGCCAATTCGATTCAAGCCGTGGGAGAAGGCTGCGTTTTGGTGCAGGGGACAATCAACGGTTACGGCGAACGGTGCGGCAATGCCAATCTCATGAGCATTCTTCCACTCCTTCAAATCAAAATGGGGGCCAAATGTTTTCCGGCCTCTAAATTAAAAGAACTGACACAGCTTTCGCATTATGTGGCGGAGATTTGCAATATGCCTTTACTCAATAATCAGCCGTTCACGGGACGTTCTGCCTTTGCCCATAAAGGCGGCGTTCATATCAATGCCATGATGAAAAATTCAAAAACCTATGAGCATATGGACCCCAAACTCATCGGCAATCACCGGCGTTTTCTTGTTTCCGAACTGGGCGGCAAAACCAATATCATGCTGAAGGCCAAAGAACTTCAATTGGAACTGGGCAAAGAATCTCCGGAAACCCGCAAAATTCTCGCCGAAATCCAGAGGCTTGAAAGCGAAGGCTATCAATTCGAAGCGGCCGAAGCGAGCTTCGAGCTTTTGGTGCAGCGAATGATGGGAAAATCCAAAAAGTTTTTCGATTTAAAATCCGCCCGCATTTTGCAGGAAAATATCGGAGACGGATCTTCCAAAGTGACGGCGGTGGTGAGGGCGGAAGTGAAAGGCAAACAGTATACGGCCGAAGAAGACGGAGACGGTCCGGTAAATGCCTTGGACAAGGCCCTCAGAAAATCCCTGGAAACCGTTTATCCGGCGGTCAAAGAAATGCATCTTACCGATTATAAAGTGCGTGTGGTGAATTCCTCCGAAGGGACCGCCGCCAAAGTCCGCGTGTTCATCGAATCGCAGGACAAAGAAAATACCTGGACCACGGTCGGGGTGGATAAAAACGTCATCGAAGCTAGCTGGAAAGCCCTCATCGAAGCCATCGAGTACAAACTGCTTAAAGGTTAGTTGCACGCCATTTTTAATCTGATACATATGCGTAGTGAATCCTCCAGATTCACACGCATAGTACTGGCGCATAAGCGCCTGTATAATTCTCTCGTTTCAATCAATTCAATACAATCAACCGTGAGGGTTGGTTCCGCAGTCCAAGTGCCTGTAAACGATTCCGCTCGTTCCCTCCGAACCCAATAGGAGGGATTTTTATGTCCCCATTGACTGGATATCGTATATGATATACAATCTCAACAGTCCCGAGCTTCCAAAATACGAAGTAATTTTCTACTGGAACGAAAAAGGGCGTTTTCCCGTTCAGGAATTCATCGATTCATTGCCTGAGAAAACATGCGAAAAAATCGCCAGATGGATTACTCTGTTGAAACAGCAAGGGCCGGCCTTAGAGCGTCCTTATGCTGACAAAGTTCAGGATAAATTGTATGAACTTCGAATCCGGCTTGGGCCGGACAATATTCGCATTCTTTATTTTTTCTACCTAAGGGATAAAATTATTCTTCTTCATATATTTAGGAAGAAAAATTGGGGAATTGAAAGGCGCGATTTAGATTTGGCAGAAAAAAGAATGCAAAATTTCATTGCTAGGCATCAATCTGGAAAAATCAAACTGGAGAGTTGAGATGAATAAGCGACATACCTTTCAGGCGTACTTAGATGAAAAGCTTAAAAATCCAAAGTTTAGAAAAGATTTTGAAAAAGGATGGCGGAATTTGGATTTGGGTTACCGGCTTTTTCTTGCACGGGAAAAAGCGGGCATGACTCAAAAGGAATTAGCCAAACAAATCGGCACTAAGCAATCTAACATTTCCCGTATGGAGCAGGGTGAATACAATTTTACGGTTGAAATGCTTGATAGAATTGCCCAGGCTTTCAATTCTAAATTGAAGATAGAATTTATTCCTGCGTCTTCGAAAAAGGCCGCCTAAAACTTGATCTGAGGTCGCAAATTGTAACCATATCCGATCTTGAATCCAATTTTTAATTTGATATAATCCTGCTGTTTCAATCAATTCAATACAATCAACCGTGAGGGTTGGTTCCGCAGTCCAAGTACCTGTAAACGATTCCGCTCGTTCCCTCCGAACCCAAATGGAGGGCTTATGCCTAAGTATCTCGAAAATCAACTTATCACAAATCTAACTATCCAAAATCGAATTCAATTTATTCGAGGTCAAAACGTTCTTCTGGACCGTGATTTGGCAGAACTTTATGAAGTTAAAACCAAAGCGATCAATCTTGCTGTCAAACGGAATAAGCAGCGTTTTCCCGAAGACTTCATGTTCCAATTAACTCGGGGAGAATGCAAACGTTTGAGGTTTCAATTTGAAACCTCAAAAAGGCGTGGAGGCCGTAGATATCTTCCTTATGCTTTTACTGAAAATGGCATTGCTATGCTTTCCAGTGTTCTTCGAAGTGAGCGTGCTATTCAAGCGAACATTGAAATCATGCGAACCTTCGTAAAGTTAAAGCGGGAAATTTATTTGCATCCTCACTTGGCCTATCAGCTGAACATTCTTGAAAAAAAGATTAGTAAGCATGACAATCAGATTCAGGCAATTTTTGAAGCCATTCGGCGGCTCATGGTGGCTCCTGAAAAACCCAAACGACGGATTGGTTTTCGGGAGGTCGAATGAAAAAGAAACGTGCTTCAATTCACCCTGGAGAAATTCTTTACGAGGAATTTTTAAAACCTCTGAAAATAAGTCAATATCGTTTGGCAAAAGATATTGCTGTACCTCCAAGCAGAATCAACGAAATCGTTTTAGGTAAGCGTTCTATCTCTGCGGATACGGCACTTCGTCTTGCCCGCTATTTCGGAAATTCCGCCAAGTTTTGGATGAATCTGCAAGCCCAGTATGATTTGGATTCTGGACATGACAGGGGGTGGGAGGCGAGGTATAATTCCGGCTATTCAAACGGGAGACCCCATGAACTTTCAAACTCTAACTCGTCGAAACCGCAATTTTTATTCTATTCCTTTCTATCAATTTCTCCTCCTGCCACTGTTAACTATCTTCATGATTTCCGGATGTGCTCATCAGGAATACGGTATTTTTGAAGGTTCTGAGCATTTGGAATATGAAACCACCGGATTTAGGGCAAGTCATACGACTCCTGCACGCCTTTTGGTCCGGCCGGTTCAGGATACGCGATTTAAATATGTGGGAACGCCGATTGCCGAAAAGAAAGCCATGCTTATCGACTCAGCTTTTCACCGGGATATGGCGGTAGAATTTGAAAATTCTCTTTTGCAAGAATTAAAAGAATCAGGGTTGTTCCGGGAAGTCCTTTTAACCGAAGAACCTGCATCGGCTAATGACTATACGCTTGATATCGATTTGCAAATATTTTTTTCGGAGCTGACAGGTTTTATGGGGGTGATGGTAACGTTTTCCGGAGTAAGATTCGATGCCTTAGTGAAAAAAGAAGACACGATTTTACTCAATAAAACTTTCGAAGGAACGGGTAGAGAAGGGGAGAAAAAATCCAAGGGTTTCGGATTTTCCACCAACATCGGGTCCATGGATGAAGTGCTTTGTATTGCCCTCAGAAAAACCATGCAAAGTTTGCTTTCGGAAATCGAGTCTGCTTGATGAAAAAGTTTTCAAAATTTTATTCGGTATTGACCGCATTTCTTTTATGCTGCTTAGGTTGCACCCCCACCTATAAAGAGTCCGTCACGATGAGTGATGCCCGCAATGTTCAAGAAGGCAGAATGGGGTACGAGCATTATTTTGTGGAGCCGGGTTTTCGTTTTGACCGTGGAGAACGAATCGAAATCGTTAAGCCCGAAGTTCGCCTTAAAGAAGGAACTCTTTCCCGGGGTGAAAGCCAATACTACTCGCATCATTTACAAGAACAATTGCTAAAAATGCTTTCCGGATTGGGTTTTGATGCTGTTATGTCAGACGGAGCCGGAGATAATTCGAAACTTCCGGCTTTAATCTTGGAGACTTACATCGTGTACGTTGAGTTTGGGTCTGATGTGAGTCGCAGGCACCACGGCCTTATAGGAGTTCTTTTGGCTGCTCCTATTGTTCATATTGAAGGAGCCTTTTATGAAGTTCAAGGTGACGAACGCCGCAAAGTCATGACGTTTTACGAAGAAGGCGGCAATAAAGGTGGAACCATTATTAATAATCTTGGAGGCCAGGAACTCGTTCTTGCTTCATTTGAAAAACTGGTCAATAAGAATTTGAAAGCGCTTATAGAAAAAATAAATTTCTCAACCGGGTATTCAAAATTTCCCATCAAGGAAATGGGATTGGCCCAAGATGTGGATGTGTACAACGTGCTTCTCGCTATGGGAGCCAATGTTCAGGGAAAGGGCGATACCTTTAAACTCACGGACAAAAAAATCGAATGGTATGCCCAATTCGAAAATAAAAATTTGTCGCAGTCTCTGATGGACCGTCATTTCCGCGCGATTTGGTATAGGCCCGATGGGTCTCCTTATCAGGACAAAAATTTTTCCACGGCTACGGGAAATACTTTGATTGCTCATAATGCCCTTAAGATTGATCCTAACCGCTCAAAAGAATTTGTCGGAAAATGGCGGGTAAAAGTTTATGAGGATAATAACCTTATGGATGATCGTACTTTTACGATTGAAGATGCCGCTATCTCCGATTCTCGTGAAAAAGCTATGGAAGCAGCCGTTTTGGCAGAAGAAGGGAAATAAGCAATGATTCGCATGCGATTTCATCTCTTTGTCTTTTTAATCAGCGTTTCTATTATTGGGTTCCCGGTTCAAGGTTACTCCGCTCCTGAAATATCAATCGAAGTCAAAACCTACCCTCAGCTTCTGCATGCCATTCGTGATGTCCGAAAGACCAGCCAACAGCGGATTGAACAGGCCGTTGAACAAGAAGCAATGCACGAAGCATGGGAAACAGGGAAGCTAATTGATCAACATATTCTCATGAATAAAACCAGAGCAGATTACGGCAAAAAAGTATTTAGGCGCCTTTCAGGCGATCTCGGATTAAGTGAAGCAGAATTAGGTTATAGGGTGCAATTTGCTCGCGCCTATTCAATTCCCCCGTCGACGGGGGAATTGAGCTGGGGACATTACCGGGAACTTCTTTCGATTAATAATGCTAAGGAAAGAGACAAGATTTCAAAGAATGCAATCAATAAAAAATGGCCGGTTAAAAAACTTCGTCGGGAAATTAAACGGCAGCGATTACGATCGGAAAAGGAAGAATCCAAGCCTGTCATACTTCCCGTCCCAAAATTAGGGAAAATTTTCACCTACCGGGTTGTCAAAGCGGTTGAAGGGCCGTTTAAGGGCGAGCTTGTCCTTGATCTCGGATTTTTCAATTATTACAAACCGGATAATCTTGGGCGTTTTAAGGAAGGCGATATTTTAGAAATCGAATGCGAAAAGCACGCATGCATCATGAAATCGGTGGACGTTCCCGTACGAGATGTCCAGGACGCTCTCTATACTTATCAGGCTTATGTTGTTAATACCATTGACGGAGATACCGTCAATGTTGTGATCGATTTGGGATTTGATTTCGTCACTCAGCAGCAGCTTCGCCTTCGAAGTCTCAATGCCCCCGAACTTCCCGGTTCCGACGGCAAAGCCGCCAAAGCATTGCTCGAAAAAATCCTCTCCCGTGACAGCGGCAAAATCCTTATCAAGACCTCCAAACGTGAAGACCAGTACGGCCGCTTCCTCGCCGAAATATTTCTTCCTTCGTCATTGCGAGGGCCCGAGGCCCGTGGCAATCCCGAATATATTTCCATCAACCAAGAACTCCTCGATTCGGGTTTGTTGACCGTGCGAGAAAGCGAATGAAAAGGATTATATGAAACCAAAAAAAGCGAATAAAAAAGTGATTTTGCGTAGTCCTAAAGAAATCAAATATGGAATGAAACTTCCTCCCGACGAAGGAACTTTGGGTTTTCTCGATATGCTCATTCACGACTGCAGACAATATCTTATGATTGCCACAGGAGAAATCAAGAGCATCGAAGAAGAAGGCGAACTTGAATTGGATGATCCAACGGAAGACATTCGCAAAATCACCATCCGCTTAAAGCGGCTTAAAGATCAATGCATGCGAATCGCCGGCAAACGCCCCTTAGATTGGCAGAAATAAGAATCAAATAAAGTAACGTAAATCCAATTATGCTAATTTTTCTTTAGCAGCGCCCAATCTCTCTCGAAGATTTTTTAATTCATCGTTTAGATTGAGTGAGTGCCTTTATTCTTGCGTCAAGTCGTTCCTGAAAAAACTTATAGTACTCCTCCCGTGCTTTTCCAGCTTCTTTTCGGGCGTTAATAAGAGCATTTTCATCTAATTGTATTTCTCTGCGAGCATTAAAGCTTGCAGTGTTGGCCTTAGCTAGTTTCTGCTTAGCATCTTCCAATCGGCCGCCGCCGATGTGGTTGGCAATGTTAAGCTCTGTCTTAGCAGCTTCCAATTCCATCTCGGCCCTTTCCCCTTTCGTAATAGCCTTGTTACGTTTCTCCTTAGCATCAGACACCCTTCCTTCGGCTGCCGCAACTTTATTTTCAACAAGGACTATCTTTCCATTTGAAGACTCCAAATAGGATTGAATTTCAGCTAACGAGTCTTCAGTCCCTTCTATCTGCCTTTCTAGATTAGCAATTTCTTGATTTAATGCGTCTGCCATGCTGTCAGGAACGTCTTCTTCCGCTTCTTCTTCCGTATTCTGATCTTCTTCACCATCGGAAGGTTCTAAATTAAGTCCATCTGGTTCTATTCCTCCGGATGGAAAGTCTCCTTCACCTTCCGAAGGATTTACCGATGCGTTTTCAGGAGTTACTCCGGGCTGATTGTCGGCCGTTTCTTCTACGGGAGCCATGTCAGGCTCATTGTTGGCAAAAACAACAGGCATCCAATGCATTTGAAATAACCCAATAATTAAAATAAGACAAAATAACGAAAAACCTTTAACTTTACTCATCATGACACCCCTTTTTAGATTTATTTTTATTTGAATGCTCTTTTTATAAAGGTACCCCCCCTCTGGATTTTTCAAGGACTTCAAAAAAAATAGTCTCTTCTTATTTCTTAAGTGATGATTGTGATGAGGGTTAAGACATCGGAAAAAGCGGTTAAAAGAGGGTCTCAGCGGTAAACGCGCAAATAGAGGCGGGATTAAAGGGGACAGGTTGAAAGAGATTTAACGTGTCCCTTTTGTACCTTGTACCATTGGGGCCTTGTAAAAATTGTCTCTAAAGGGTATTATTTTGGTGGCCGAAATACAGGCTAAGGATAGCCTAAGTTCAGGCTAGATTGGGGCTAACATGACTACGATTAATCTTTCCGACGCAAAAGACAAACTCAGCCAATTGGTCAAAGAAACGGCCGAGACTACCGGCCAGGTTGTGATCAGTGTGAATGGCCGCAGTCAGGTGGTGCTTATTTCCATGGACGAGTATGAAAGCTTGATGGAAACAATTGATATTTTGAAAGATCAGGCTTTGGTCAAGAAGATCGCAGCTTCCATGGTGGATGTTCAAAAAAGGAATACGGTTAACTTTGAGGATATCCGTAAGGATTAGAATAGTTTGGTTTTGAATGAATGAAGCGAAGCAAAAATACAAAATCGAATTTACCAAAATAGCTCAAAAAGATTACGAATCAATCCGCGATGCAAAACTTCTTCGTGGTATTAATCGAATTATTGACGAAATAAAAGAAGATCCCTATCAATTCAAAAAATTATCAGGCCCCTTTTCTCATCTTCGATCTGCCAAAACATTTTCCTTTCGAGTTCTTTATCAAATTGCCGAGAACGGGCAGTTATTAGTTTGGGTAATTTCCATAGATCATCGAAAAAATGTGTATCGATAAAAAATTAGTGAAAATTAAGTAACGATCATCAAGTTAGGAGATAGGTAAATAATGGATCGAAGGCTGGAACAAACGGCGAAGGCGACGTTTCAGATTACGAAATGGGAAGAGACTCCTTTCAGTGAGGTGGAGTATGGCCCGAAGCTGACGAGGGGAAAGTTTGTGCTGGCTTATCAGGGAGATTTTCAGGGTGAGGGAATTCTTGAAGAATTAAAAGTTCATTTCACCAGCAAGCGTGCTTCTATCTATGGCCTTCAGCGTATGACCGGTCAACTTGGAGATTTGTCAGGCAGTTTTGTTTTGAAGCATGAAGGCAGATTCACCAACGGTATTGTGAGTGTGAAACAAACGGTGGTGCCGGGTTCTGCAACGGGAAGCCTAAAAGGCCTTCGGGGTGAAATCAATCTTCGCAGTGCTGCTGCCAAAGAATTTCCCATTACCTTTCACTATCACTTCGCTTAAGTCTAATCAGAATATCCGGTTTAAGATGTTGAGGCTATGAAGCAGGGGACCTGCGGCAAATACGGCTCTGGACAAAGGGGTTGAAAGCGGTTAATATTATTGGCGAATAGTTGGCGATTAAATTGGCGATTAAGATTGAGGAGCCGCGATTGAACGCTTACCCTACGAGGCTGGAAGTCCTGCACCTGTTTGATCAAAAAAAGTGGGTCCAGGTAGAAAAAGAAAGGCTGCAAAAATCTCAGGCCACGGTCCTTGAGGCCAAGAACGGCAAAAGGTTTTGGCTTGTCCTGATCCCCGAAATTCTTTCTCTCATTTCTGAAATCTCTGAAGACCGGGGATTTTTGTCCTCCCTAAAGCTTCCTCAAAGCTATCTTCGTTCCCGTTCAAACGAAGCCCTTAAAAAAGAGGCCTATTACTCAAGCCGGATTGAAGGGGCCGTCACTTCCCTTGAAGCGGCCCTTCGCAATATGCGGAAAAAAACCAGGAATTTTGCCGATGAAAGCATGCAGATGATTTACAACAACAAGCTTGCGCTTGAGTTCATGCACCGGCACAACGAGGAGCTGTTCAGTCATAAAATGGTCAAGGAGCTTCATAAGATTTTAATTTTCAATACGCACCGGCAACGACCGATTAGGGTAGGGGAATACCGGAAAGGTCCGATTTACGTCGTGGACGGCCGCGGCAAAGTGGTGTATGAAGGTCCGACGGCGGAAAAAGCTCATGGGATGATGAATCAGTTTGTGGAATGGATGAACCGTAAACCGGAGATTCATCCTTTGGTGGATGCCGCACTGGTTCATTTGTATTTCGTTCATGTGCATCCTTTTGATGACGGAAATGGCCGAAGTGCCAGGGCCCTTTCCAATCTTTATCTGGAGAAGAACGGGTATGATTTTATCAATTTGCTTTCACCGTCGGATTATTTCGAGCATCACAAAGCCTCGTATTATCAATCCATTCAGTCTGCCGAAGAACACGGTTATGACGCCACTTATTTTATCTTTTATTATCTTGAAGCATTAAAAGACCAGCTTGCCCTCATCAAAGACGCGCTTCAAAAAGAAAGCAAAATAAAAAACATCAAAAAAGTGCTGGATAAGAACACTTGGGCGGAATTGAATAAAAGACAAATCAAAGCACTCCGGTGGATGCTGGAAAGCGGCCAGTGGATTTCCACGAGGAAATATTGCAAACTCAGCCGCTGTTCTGACGAAACAGCTCGAAAAGACTTTCTCCGTCTGCAGGAACTAGGCCTTATCAAAACCAAAGGCTCCGGTCGTTCTACGCAATATCTCTTGAATGAAAATTCTATATGAGAGACATGAGAGATTAATATGGAAACCCGTTGGCGCAGTGTTCTGAAGGCTTTGAGCTGGCGATTTCTGGCCACTTTTATCACGGCGGGAATCGTGTGGGCCCTCACGGGGGAGGGCAAATTTGCCGCCACCGTCGGCATTCTTGATACCTCGGTCAAGCTCGTGGTTTATTTTTTCCATGAACGGATATGGCTCCGTGTCCCTTTCGGCAAAACCAAGCCCGAATACGAAATCTAAAGAGAGAGATTATGAACGACAAACAATGGATGAAGATCGGAAAAGCGGAGGAGCTGAAGAAGCGGGAGCTTCAGTCCCTCGAAATAAACGGCAAGAAAATCGCGCTTTCTTATAAAGACAAAAAGTTCGGGGCGATTTCGGGAACATGCCTTCATGTTGGCGGCCCGCTTGGGGAAGGAACGATTAAAGATGATTATGTAATTTGCCCCTGGCATAGCTGGGACTATCACCGGATTACGGGACTGGGGTCCGGGCTCAAAGATGCGGTCCCTCAGTACGAATTAAAAGAAGAAAACGGCGATTTATACATTAATCCCACCGCCCTCACCAAAGCCAAACATGCCCCTCATCCCAAACATCCTTTGACCCGTACCATCACGCGGGAACCCGGACCGGTACGTGTTGCCGGAATCTCCACCACCGTGATGAATAAAAAATCTCCCCGTTATTCCACCTCGGAGGCACTCTTGGAGGAATCGCTGAAACATGCGGCGTCCAAGCATGGTGCCGAAACAAAACTCATACGGCTTGACGATCTCAACTTCCGTTCCTGCGAAGGATATTATTCCAAAAGCGCGAATGCATGCACTTGGCCTTGCACCATCACTCAAATGGATTCCAAGGATGAACTGACGGAAGTTTACGAGGCCTTTGTTTTTTGGGCGGATGTCGTGATTATTTCAACCCCCATTCGTTGGGGAAGTGCGAGTTCCCTTTATTACAAAATGATTGAGCGCATGAACGCGGTTCAAAATCAAATGACCATTGCCAACAGAGTTTTAATCCGCAATAAAGTCGCGTCTTTTATTATCACCGGAGGCCAGGACAATATTCAGGCAGTGGCAGGACAGATGATGATGTTTTTCGGAGAACTTGGATTTATCTTTCCCCAATTTCCTTTCATCGCTCACAGCCGTGGATGGCACGCGGAAGATATGGAAAATAATGTGGCCTATGTTCAAAAAAGCGGCCGCTTGAAAGAAGGCGCTCAAGCACTGGCTGACCGTTCGATAAGTCTCGCCAAAGAATTGGTGGAAAAGGCAAACGCCCGCTGTGAAATCGAAAAGGGCGGCCGTAAAGCTCAATGAAAAATAAAATTGCGGTGGTGGGAGGGGGAGGGGCGGGAATTCTTGCGGCCATTAGTGCGGCCCGTAAAGGGGCGGAGGTTTTGATTTTGGAGCGCATGGCCATTCTTGGCAAAAAGGTGCTGGCCTCCGGAGCAGGAAGATGCAATCTTTTAAACGAAACAGTTAACGCCTCTTTTTACAATCCCGAATCGGCTGGGATCGTGGAACAAGTTTTCAAACGTTTCGGCAAAGAAGATATTCTTTCTTTTTTCCGTGAGCTCGGGCTTTGGACTTATGCCGAAGAAGACGGCCGCATTTTTCCGCTGACGGATAAAGCCCTAACCCTCATGGAATTACTTCAGGCCGAACTTGTGAAGCTCGGGGTGAAGTGTGAACTCGATGCCTCGATTCGAAATATCAGCCACACTAAAGGGCGATTTGTCATTTCTGCCGAAAACGGAAAAAAATTCGAGGCGGACAAAGTGATTCTTGCCGCCGGAGGACAGTCTTATCCGAGGCTCGGATCCGACGGCAGCGGATTCAAACTGGCCCAAGATTTCGGACATCATATTGTCCCGCCCGTTCCTGCCACCGTGCCTTTGATTTCCCAGGATGTCTGGTGCCGCGTTCTGGACGGCCAAAAAATCCGGGGACGGGCCTGTCCCATTCTCGATGGTAAAAAAGTCATGGACTGGATTGAAGGCGATATTTTATTTACTCATTACGGGCTTTCAGGAACCGCCATTTTGGATATCAGCGATCCCATTTCGGTGGCGCTCAATCGCAAGCTCGCCAAAAAAGCGGCCGTTGCTTGTGATTTTATTCCGTTTCTGGAGGAGGCCGCCCTTCACCAAGAATTCGAAAGAAGAATTGCCCGGGGCATGAGCGGAAATTCGATTGTGGCCGGACTCCTTCCTCCCAAATTCGCGCAAGTCCTGAAAGACTTTCTCTTCCCCGAAAAAATCCGCGAGCTTGCCCGCATTTTAAAAGAAAGAATTTTTTATATCTCCGAAACCAAAGGCTGGAATGAGGCCGAGTTTACCGCCGGAGGCGTGGACATGCGGGAAATCGATCCCATTACCTTCGAATCCAAAAAGCAAAAAGGGCTTTATCTTTGCGGCGAAGTCTTGGACGTCAACGGCAGGAGAGGCGGCTATCAGCTTGCCTGGGCCTGGTCTTCGGGATATTTAACCGGTGAGACCGCAAGTACTTCTCGAACTTCCGCATAAAATCGGTTAAAATACCCCATGAAAAATTTACACAATGACGTCTTATGGATCATAATATTTCTGATTTTTTTTGCGACGGTCTTTCCCGCATTTGCCGCGGAAGATGCCGCAAGCACTCATGCCCCGCTTAAAATGGTTTCGGAAATCGACAACCCTCAGTCTTTCAATATCGATTTTGAAAGTTATCAGCGCAGTATCGACGACCTTTATCATCTTGCCCTGATGTCCACGCCCAATGTGGATTACGGAATCAACAGCATTATTGTCGACCTCAACCGTAAAGTGGCGGAAAATCCCAAAAATGCCGAAAGCCTCATGGCCCTCGGGCATGTGTACCGCATTTTGGGACAGCCGGCGGAAGCCAATCGTTTTTATGAAAAGGCCATGGCCATTGATCCGGATAATTTTCATTTGAATGTTTTTTCGGCGCTTACGAATGTCCGGCAGGAAGAATTTGAAAAGGCCCTGGATCAGTTGAATCACGCGGTTGAAATCAATCCCGCGGATTCTTATGCCTGGATGGCACGCGGGCGTTTGCTGATGATGCTCCGCAAAAATGAAGAGGCTGCGAAAAGTTTCGAAAAGGTTCTCGAAATCCAGCCCGAAAATCGTCAAGCAGCCTTTGGTTTAAGCCTTGTGTCTCAATCCTTGGGACAGCATGAAAAGGCCCTGGAAATTCTTACCACGCTTCAGAAAAAGGATCCTAAAAATCTTCTGGTCCGTTATCATCTCGGAGCGGTTTCATTTGTGGCCCAAAAGCCGCGAGAGGCCCTGAATTATTGGGAAGAACTTTTCAAGGAAGGACTTCGCGATGTTCAATTTTTATTTAATTTGGCCATTATCTATCTCGAAAGCGGAAAAACGGAGGAAGCCAAGAATATTTTGAATCATCTCCATTTTTTCTTTCCGCGGGAACTGGATCTGGAACTTCTTATGGCGGAAACTTACCGCCAGATGAATTTATTCAAAGAAGCAGAACGCCATTACCGGCTGGTGCTGGCGGAAAATCCGGACTATATCAGTGCTTATGTGGGTTTGGCGAATGTTTTGGAAGCTCAAGGCAATGCGGAAGAAAGCGTGAATGTGTTGAAGCAGGCGGAGGAACGCATCAAAACCGCCCGCAATCTTCAAATGGAGCAGCAAGAAATTCAAGCCGCCCGCGAAGAAATTTTTAAATTGGTGTCGCCGGACAAAGAAAAAACCGCGCAACAAAATCAAACCGTTTAAAAAACAGCTCAGAATGACGGGACGAGAGTTATGAAAAAAAGAGTGGTCAGTTTTTTTATTTTAATTTGTCTTGTGGCCGCCGGAGCTTACGCCGAAGAACTCCCTGAACTTCCCAAAGGCCCTCTTCTTTTAACCAGCGTGACCCCGGACCAGCTGAATGCCGATTACTGGATTAACCGTCTTCCGGACCCCGATCTTCCCGTCAAGACGGCCGCGGAATTGAAATATTTTAACGAAGAAATCCACGCCATGATTCCCGAACGCGTCAACATTTTTAAAATGGATGCCCAGCGGAAGGGAAAGCCGATACGGGATCAATTGGAATTTGAGTTTAACACCGTCCGCAAGCGGATTTTATTTGACGTGAACGACCAGAAAATTCCCAAAAGTATTTTTGACGAAAAAATCCGTCCGGTTTCAGCCTGGGAGAATATTCCGGATCAAATCCCCATGATTTGGGGAGCCGCGATTCGAGCCACGTCCGTGCGGGCCCTTCCCACGGACATTAAAATGCTGGAAGAAATGGGCGATGTGGAATTCGATCAGCTTCAATTCACGCAAATCAAACTCTGGACCCCGGTGGGGATTTATCATATTTCCGGAGACGGCCGGTGGTATTACCTTCAGGCCCCTTATGTGCGGGGTTGGGTGAGGGCCGAGGACATTGCGATTTTCCCGTCCCGGGAGGAACTTAAAAAAATGGCCAAACCTGTTTTAGATTTTCTGGTGGTGACCGGCGAAAGTGTTCCGGTTTTTTCCGGTCCCGCTTTGACCGGGCAAATTCAAAGAGCAAGCATGGGAACGATTTTGCCGCTGGCGGAATTCGAAACCGCCCGTGAACGCTTGGAAGGAAAAGCAAAAAATTATCAAGCCATTTGGCTTCCTAAAAGAGGACCCGATGGTACGGCGGTTTTAGAAAAAGCCTACCTTGATTCCAAAGCGGA
Organism: Candidatus Omnitrophota bacterium; assembly: GCA_016196565.1. The sequence goes on from JACPXK010000065.1 coordinate 20,395, forward strand.
TCTGTCCAAAGGCTATCTTCCTTTCATCCAGCGCAATATTATCAAGCAGGCCTTTAAACTTTTGGGGGCACGTTACGGTTGGGGAGGCCAGTACAACGGCCGCGACTGTTCGGGATTCACGCACGATGTTTTTTTAAGCCTTGGGGTGGACATGCCCCGTGATTCCAAACAGCAATCTTTAATCGGAACCCAGCTCGGACATTTTCAAAAATACCAGAGTGCGGAAGAAAAAATTACGGCCATCAAAGCCGGGGCTCCGGCCATCACGCTTTTTAAAATGCCGCTTCATATGATGCTCTACCTCGGAGAAGTGGACGGAAAGTTTTATGTGATTCATTCCACTTGGGCGGAAAGGATTTCCCAGGATTCGGACGAGAAAAACAGAATCAATCAGGTGGTGGTCTCGGACCTTTCCTTAAACGGCAATTCCTATCTTGGCTCTCTTTTTGACCGCATCATCGCGGTCAACGAACTCAACTGACGTTCAGAAGTTTTTGCTGAAGGTCATCCTGAGCGATAGCGAAGGATCTCACGAAATTTTACCCTAGGGCGTTGACGATATTCTTAAGGCCGTTTAATCCTGCCAAAAGTGATTTGCCGAATTTTTCTAGCAAATTGTCGTCGTTAATCCGGTGAACATAAGGGCTTGATTTCACAAAATAGGGACTGGTTTTCTTTTGATAGGGGATTTTGCGTGCAGCATAGGCTGCCGGACAAACCAGAAAGAGAGCCAAACCAAGTAAAAGGATTTTCCCCCGCATACTTCAGCTATCGGATTTAATTCCCAAACCTTTACTTGCGAGCCATTTAACCTGCGATTGCCGTAGACCTCTTTCAGGTGTAAAATCCCCCTTCCATGTCGCAAGAGCCATTACCAACACGCTATAACGCCAAAGAATCCGAAGCCCGCTGGTACAGCCACTGGGAATCCCAGGGCTATTTTCGTCCTGCCAGTGATTTCACGGGAAAAAAATCCGGCCAGAAACGTTATGTGATTGTCATTCCTCCGCCCAATGTGACGGGTATTTTGCATATGGGTCATGCCCTCAATAATTCCATTCAGGACATTCTCGCACGCTGGCACCGCATGAAGGGCGATGACACCCTTTGGGTGCCGGGAGTGGATCATGCCGGCATTGCCACGCAAAATGTGGTGGAAAAAAAACTCGCCAAAGAGAAAAAAACGCGGCACGATCTCGGCCGCGAAAAATTCCTGGAAGAAGTATGGAAATGGAAAAAAGAACACGGGGACACGATTACGCGCCAGCTCCGCCGTCTTGGGGCATCGTGTGATTGGTCGCGCGAACGTTTCACCATGGACGAAGGCCTGTCACGGGCGGTTCGTGAGGCCTTTGTCACGCTTTACGAACGCGGCCTGATTTATCAGGGGAGTTACATTATTAATTGGTGCCCGCGTTGTCAGACCGCACTTTCGGATGAAGAATCCGCCCACAAAGAAGTTTCGGGCGGTCTCTATCATATTAAATATCCCCTTGCCGGAAAAAGCGGACCGTACGAACAAATGGGTGTGGATCATGTGGTGGTTGCCACCACCCGTCCCGAAACCATGCTGGGGGATACGGCGGTTGCGGTTCATCCGGAAGATGAACGCTACAAACATTTGATCGGAAAATATGTCATCCTTCCTTTACTCAATCGAGAAATTCCTATCATTGCGGATGAATTTGTGGACCGTGAATTCGGAACCGGATTTGTCAAAGTCACTCCGGCCCATGATCCCAATGACTTTGAAATGGGCATGCGGCATAAACTTCCGCAAATCAATGTGATGTTTCCCGATGGAAAAATAAATGAAAACGGAGGACCTTATAAAGGCCTCGACCGTTTTGAAGCCCGCAAAAAAATGATTGCCGATCTCGAAGCCCAAGGATTATTTGTCCGCCGCGATTCTCACTCGCATGCAGTGGGGCATTGTTATCGCTGCGACACCGTGGTGGAGCCTTATCTTTCCAAGCAGTGGTTCGTGAAAATGAAACCACTGGCGGAAAAAGCCTTGAAAGTCCACAGGGAAGGCAAAACCATTTTTACTCCGGACCGTTGGACCAAGGTTTACACGAATTGGCTGGAGAATATTCGAGATTGGTGCATTTCCCGCCAAATTTGGTGGGGACATCAAATCCCTGTGTGGTATTGCGAAGGAGATAATCAATGCCGTTTGGAATGCAAAAAGCCGATTGTAAGCCGAAAAAATCCTTCGCAATGTCCCACCTGTGGCTCTAAAAATTTGCGTCAAGATCCGGATGTGCTCGACACCTGGTTTTCTTCCTGGCTTTGGCCGTTTTCCACTTTGGGATGGCCCGAAAAAACCGAAGACCTGAAACATTTTTATCCGACCTCCGATTTAATCACGGCCCCTGAAATTATTTTCTTCTGGGTGGCCCGCATGATTATGGCGGGCCTCATCCTGGATCCCAATGAAGTTGAAAAAACCGGCAAGGATGCACCGCCTCCATTTTCACGCATCTATATTCACGGAACTGTGCGGGCTCAAAGCGGACTCAAAATGTCAAAGTCATTAGGCAATGCCATCGATCCGCTGGAAGTCATTGAAGAAATCGGGGCCGACGGCCTGCGCTTCAGCATGATTATGTTAAGTGCCCAGGATGTTTATCTTTCGCGCGAAAAATTCGAAGTCGGCCGCAATTTCACCAACAAACTTTGGAATGCCTCACGATTTGCGCTTATGAATCTGGAAGGATTTACCGCAGGAACGCGCGAACTTAGCCTCGACCCCGGCAAATTGACTTTGGCGGAACGCTGGATTCTTTCCAAATTGGAACATAAAACCGCGGAAATCGAAAAATTGCTCGGAAGTTTTGCATTGAGTCAGGCCGCTACCGAAATTTATCATTTTGTCTGGAATGATTTTTGCGATTGGTTCATCGAGCTGGCCAAACCAACCTTGTCGGGGACCGGCAGTCAAAAGGAAAGCACACAAAAAGCCCTTTTTTACGTTCTGGAAAAAATTCTCCGCCTGCTTCATCCTTTTATGCCTTTTATCACCGAGGAAATTTGGCAGAAATTAAAAGAAATGGCCCAGGACCGTACGGATTGGCCGGCCTCTTTGATGCTGGCTCCGTGGCCTTTTCAGGCAGAAAAGAAATTTGAAGACTTCAAAGCTGAAAAGGCAATTGACCTTGTTCAGAAAACGGTGGCGGGTTTGCGGGACCTCAGAATCAGTTTGAATATTGCTCCGGCCGAGAAACTGAAAGCGCTTGTGGTGAGCCCCGAAGAAGCAATCCGAAAAATCATTCACGATTTCGAACGCGAAGTCAAAACTTTGGGCCGGCTGGAATCTTTGGAAATCAAAGGGGAGTTTAAAAAAGATAAATCCTTTGTGGGCAATGCCTTTCCCGGATTTGAGGTTTTTCTGAATATCGCGGGAGTGGTGGATCCCCAGAAAGAACACGCGCGTATTGCGAAGAAAATCACGGAATCCAAAACCTATATTGAATCCCTCAAACGCAAACTTGCCGACGAGAATTTCGTTAAAAGGGCCCCGGCCGACCTTGTAGAAAAGGAAAAGGAAAAACTCACGGATGCCGAAAATATTCTAAAGACTCATGAAGAACTTCTCGCCTTATTCCAATAGATCATGCTAGAGACACTGGCTCTCGCCATTCACCGGCGTTCCGTCCGCTCCTTCCTCCTGATTTGCTTTTTTGCGTCCGGGGCCTGCGGGCTGATGTACGAAGTGGCGTGGCTGCGTGTGCTGGGGCTGGTTTTCGGCAACACCACATTTGCCACCAGCACGGTGCTGGCGGGATACATGGCCGGCCTTGGTTTGGGCGCCCTATTTTTCGGTCATTTAATTGAGAAAACCCGGAAATCTCCCATTTTCATCTATGGCATGCTCGAAGGCGGTGTCGCCCTTTACGCCGTAATTACTCCTTTCCTTTGGAAAATCATTGAGTTTATTCATACTTCCTTTTATCAGCGTTATGAACCTTCCTTTTTAGTTTTCAGCCTTTTCAAATTTTTGATTTCTTTCGGTTTTCTTTTCTTCCCGACTTTTTTGATGGGCGGAACACTCCCGGTCATTTCCAAATTTTTCATTCAGCAGAAAAAAGACATCGCCCGCAGTATCGGGCTTCTTTATGCTTTGAATACCTTTGGGGCCGTTTTGGGCGTTTTCTTATGCGGATTTTTCCTGCTTTATCTTTTGGGGGTGAGAGAAACGGTTTTTCTTACCGCGGGCTTCAATTTTTTCATTTTTATTTCCTGTTATGCTTATGCGGAAAAATACTCCAAGCTTCCGGCTCTTCAAGCCAAAACCGCGGTTGAAACAAAACAGGCTCCTAAAAAAGATGACACCACTACTTCTTATAAAACCCATTATCTCCCCCGGGGACCTATTTCCTTTTTGTTTCTGATTATGTTCGCGATTTCCGGCGGGATTTCCATGGTCTATGAAGTGGCCTGGACGCGTGTTCTGGCCATTGTGCTCGGGAGTTCGGTGTACGCCTTTTCCGTGATGCTGGTCACTTTTCTTTTGGGATTGGCGTTAGGAAGTTATCTTTTTTCTATTCTCTCGAGAAAAATCAAAATCGATCTTAGCGCTTTCGCCATTTTGGAAATGCTCGCGGCCTCCTTTGTTTTTCTCGGCATGGGGGAGCTTGATGATATGCCTTATCATTTTGTCCGCATTTTCAGTTTGTCCGGCGGTTCTGTTTGGCTTCTGGAATTCGGAAAATTCCTTTTATGCGCCATCATCATGTTTCCTCCCACCCTTTGTTTGGGCGCCCTTTTCGCGTGTTTTGTTCATGTCTATCAGCATTCGGAATCGATCGGAAGGGAACTGGGCGTTGTCTATTTCTCCAATACGATGGGAACGATTCTGGGATCGGCCCTCACCGGTTTTTTGATTATTCCGGCCATCGGCATTCAAACCACGCTGATGATTGCCGCCATCGTAAATGCGGCCATCGGTGTGACGGCCTTTCTTTTTTGGCTGCGGGATTTTGAATGGAAACGCTTGATGTTCACGGCCGGGGCTTTTGCGCTAGTCCTCGCGAGCGGTTTTACGGTAGAGGCTTGGGACCGTTCGGTTTTAACCAGCGGAACCGCCATCAAACCAAAATTGATTGAAGGCATGTCGTATAAAGATTTTTTAAACACCTTGAGAGAAAAACAAAATCTTTTTTATAAAGAGGGAACCAGCGCGACTGTCAGCATCGACCGCGTGCGCGATAATATTTCCCTTTCCGTGAACGGCAAAGTCGATGCCTCCGTGGAAGATTCCTTCACGCAATTTTTTCTCGGACATTTGCCCATGCTGCTTCACCCCGATCCCAAAAAGGTTTTGGTGATCGGTCTTGGAAGCGGTTCCACGGCGGCGGCTATCGCTTCTTATCCCGTGGAATCGATTGATGCCGTGGAATTGGAACCGGCCGTGGTGGAAGGGGCCCGGTATTTTTCCAAACTCAACCGGAATGTTTTGGACGATCCGCGCCTGAAAATGTTCATCAATGACGGCCGCAATGTGCTCCTTGTCAGGCCCGATCAATATGATGTGATTGTCTCCGAACCTTCGAACCCCTGGATGGCGGGAGTCGCAAATCTTTTTTCGCTGGAGCATTATCAAGTGATGAGCCGGCGCCTGAAACCGGGAGGTATTGTCTGCCAATGGCTGCATGCCTACAGCATGTCGCCGGATGATTTGCGCATGATTATCCGTACCTTCGGCGAAGTTTTCAAAGACGTGGAACTCTGGACTTCCTATTATCCGGATTTAATGCTGATCGGTTCTATGGAATCCCGCACCATCGATTTCGAGAAGGTAAAACAAAAATTCGAAATTCCCGAGGTACTCGCCGATCTTTCTCCTCACGGCATCCGGGAACCGGAAGGTCTTTTTTCCAGTTTCTGGCTGGGGGATGATCAGGTGCGTCGTCTTTCTTACCGTGCCAAAATCAATCGGGACAACCGGCCCTATCTCGAATTTTCCGCTCCCCGCCATCTTTATGAAGAAACCCTCAAACCCAATTTTGAGCTTATCAATGCCTTCCGCACGCCGTCTTTTCCCAAACTGATTCATTTAGAGCCTGAAATTTTCAAGAACAGTCATTTTTTCAATGAAGTCGGACGCGGGCTTATTTTTAAACGCATGATGAACGAGGCGGCTTTGGCCATCGGTTCTTCCAATCAAATTCAGCCGGAAAATCCGGGGGCCCAAGAGGTTTTCGGTATTTTGGCTTTTCGCAGCGACAAATTCGATGAAGCCGTAGAGGCTTTGAAGAAAGCGATAGCCGGCAATCCCGAGTCGGCGGAAGCATATTATTATTTGGGGCTTTCCCTCCTTAAAAAAGAAAAGTGGGAAGAGGCCGTTCCCGTGATGGAAAAAGCCGTCCAACTTGATCCCGAAAATATTTCCTACCTTAAAACGCTGGGAGACAGTCTGCTGGGGGCCAAACGCCCTCGTGAAGCGCTCGCTATTTATCAAAAAGTTTTAAAATTAAAAGATGCCGATTTTTACGCGCTGGCCAGGTCTTCGGATATTTTGTTCGAAACCGGTACCCTTGCCGAACAGAAGGAAATTTCCGAAATCCTGATGACGGATTATCCCCGCTTTGGGCTGACTTATGAACGTATGGGCAAGGTCTATGAGGCACGCGGACTTTATGAAGAAGCGCTTCAGCTTTATTTAAAGCTGGTTTCGGAATTTCCCAATGAAGCCCGGAGCTATCTTAATCTGGCCAACGCCTACGGCAAATTGGGCAGCAAGGAAAAACTCAAACAAGTTCTGCAAAGGGCTGTGGAACTCGAGCCGCCTCTGGCGAAAAATCCCGACGTTCACCGCCTTTTAAAAGAAAAAGTATGACGGCTTCTTTATTTTCCCGCCAAACCAAAGCCTTACTCAAAGCGGCCCTTCGTGAGGATATCGGAAAAGGGGATATTACCTCCCGGATTTTGATTTCTCCGGCGGCAAAAGGACGGGCCGTAATTTTTGCCCGGGAAAAAGGGGTTTTGTGCGGCATCCCCGTCGCCGAAGAACTTTTTCGTCTCGTGGACCCGCATCTTCGGCCCAAATTTTTCATTCAAGAAGGACGGCCATTTAGAAAAAATAAAAAAATCGCCGAAATCGAGGGGCCGGTTCTTTCCCTTTTAAAAGCGGAACGGACGGTTTTGAATTTTTTCGGCCATCTCTCGGGTATTGCCACTCTCACGCGCCGTTTTGTGGAACGGGTCAAACGCGATCCCGTGCTCGTTCTCGATACCCGCAAAACCACGCCTTTGTGGCGTGAACTGGAAAAATATGCCGTCAGAGTGGGAGGCGGAAAAAATCATCGCATGGGGCTTTATGACGCGGTGTTCGTGAAAGAAAATCACCGGCCGTATGGAAATTTGGAAAGGCTCAAAAAATTTTCCGGCAAGTTCGAAATTGAAGTGCGTAATATCAAGGAATTAAAAGAGGCCCTCAAACTTCATCCCCGGGTGATTTTATTCGATAATTTTTCGCCGCTTAATTTACGCCGGGGAGTTCAAATCGCAAGGCATGCCCATCCCCAAATTATCCTTGAGGCCTCCGGCGGAATCACCCTGGAAAATGTGGTGCATTACGCGGCCATGGGTGTGGACTGGATTTCCATCGGCTCCCTGACCCACTCCGTCAAATCCATCGACTTCTCCCTTCTGATAAAATAAATATGACGACGATGGTAATTAAATCTTTATGAAAGGAAGTAATTGAACGGTGAAAAAACGTGGACGGTACAAAGCAACGGGTGTTGAAATAGAATTCGAAGCCGGAACGAGTCAGAAAGTCCTGAAGAATTTATTTGGGATAAAAAAACAAGTCGAATTGGACCGTATCGAAAATATTGCCTTAAAACAAGCGGAGGATATTTTCTTTCGAAAGCTTGTTCGAGAAGATAAGCGATTTACCGCAAAAGATATTCGCAATATGCATAAAGTATGGCTCGGTAAAATTTATGAGTGGGCTGGTAGCTACCGTAGCGTCGATCTTGAAAAAGGAAACTTTCGTTTTGCTCATGCCAAGCATATCCCTCAATTAATGAGTGATTTTGAAAAGGATTACCTAGCCAAACAGACACCTTGCCGATTTAAAACAAGAGATCGTATTGTCTTAGCGCTTGCTGAAGTACACACAGAACTTGTCCTTATTCATCCGTTTCGGGAAGGAAATGGAAGATTGGCCCGTATTTTGTCGACACTCATGGCCCTCCAAGCAGGTCTCCCGCTTTTAGACTTTACGCCGATCGAAAAGGGAAAGAAAAAACAAGAATACTTTACTGCAGTACAAATAGGAATAAGTAAAAACTATAAGCCGATGCAGAAAATTTTCCGAGAAATTATTGAGAAAAGTCTTTCTCGATCTCAGGAGTGATGTAAATAACGGAAGACAATCGTTTTTGTTGAAGGGCCTTTTTCATTGCGGTAGGTAATTCTCCCAGTTCAATAGTAGCAGAACTAGAAACATTAATGACAAGGAACTTTTCATAAAGATTTTTGTCTTTTAGGTAAGGATTAGATTCGCTTAAGGGTCTGTGTTTCATACGGTCAAATTATACCATATTCAATAAAAGTTAAGCAGAGCGTTTTAACGCCATGGCTAAATTTCAGCTGGTCACAAAAATGAAACCGCGGGGAGATCAGCCCGAGGCGATTGAGAAAATCGTGCAGGGTTTTCGCTCCGGCAAAAAAGAGCAGGTACTCGTGGGTGTCACAGGTTCCGGCAAAACCTTCACGATGTCGCATGTGATTGAGGCCATCGGCAAACCGACGCTCGTGATGAGTCACAACAAAACTCTGGCGGCCCAGCTTTATTCGGAGCTGAGAGACCTTTTTCCCAACAATGCGGTGGAGTATTTTGTTTCCTATTATGATTATTATCAGCCCGAAGCCTATATCGCCCACACCGACACTTATATTGAAAAAGATTCTTCCATTAATGACGATCTCGACCGGCTCCGTCTTTCGGCCACAAGCTCCATTCTCTCGCGTGAAGACACCATTATTGTTTCAAGTGTTTCATGCATTTATGGGTTGGGTTCGCCCGAAGACTGGCAGGGAATGCTGGTTCAACTGGAAAAGGGACAGACTTGGGACCGCGATCAATTTCTTTCGGCCCTTGTGGGCATTCAATATGAAAGGGTGGACATCGAATTAAAACGCGGCACCTTCCGGGTTCGCGGCAATCGCATCGATATTTTTCCTTCCTACGGAGAAAATCCTCACCGGGTGGAATTCGAAGCCGACACCATTTCTCAAATCACGCTGCTTGACCGGATTAAATTCGGCCCCCTTCGGGAAATGGATCGTCTGGCCCTTTATCCGGCCAAACATTTTGTGACGCCTTCCCATCGCTTGGAGCAGGCCCTTCAGGGAATTCGGGATGAACTTGCCTGGAGAGTCAAGGAATTGACCGAGGCCGGCAAAGATATCGAGGCCAAAAGGCTGGAATCCCGTACTCGCTATGATCTCGAAATGCTGCGGGAAGTGGGGCACTGTGCAGGCATTGAGAATTATTCGCGGCATCTTTCAGGTCGTGCTCCGGGATCAACGCCTTACACCTTGCTGGATTATTTTCCCAAGGATTTTCTGACCATTATCGATGAATCCCATCAAAGCGTTCCGCAAATCCGCGGCATGTATCACGGCGATCTTTCCCGTAAAAAGGTTTTGGTGGAACACGGTTTTCGTCTTCCTTCGGCGCTCGACAACCGTCCGCTGCGATTTGAAGAGTTCGAAAAGAAAATCGGGCAGATTCTTTATGTCTCGGCCACACCTTCGGAATATGAAATGATGCGCGCCAATGTTCATGCCGAACAAATCATTCGTCCTACGGGGCTGTTGGATCCGGAAATCGAAGTGCGCAAAACCGAAGGACAGATCGATGATCTCATCGGCGAAATCAAAGCGCGCTCGAAAAAAAAGGAAAGGGTGATTGTCACCACGCTTACCAAAAAAATGGCGGAGGATTTAAGCCGTTACCTGCGTGAGGTCGGCATCAAAGTTAATTACCTTCATTCTGAATTCGATGCCTTTGAACGCGTGGAAATTTTGCGCGATTTCAGATTGCAAAAATACGATGCCGTGATCGGCGTCAACCTTTTGCGCGAAGGACTGGATTTGCCGGAAGTGTCGATGGTCGTGATTCTGGACGCCGACAAGGAAGGCTTTTTACGCAGTGATGTTTCGCTCATTCAAATTGCGGGCCGTGCAGCCCGCCATGTGAACGGCAAAGTCATTATGTACGCGGACAAGATGACGGATTCCATGAAACGGGCGATGGCCGAGACCTTGCGCCGCCGCAAAATCCAGGAAGAATATAACCGGCAAAACAATATCACGCCCACTTCCATTCAAAAAGAAATCCGGGAGGGGATTGAGAAATGGAAAAGCGCCGAAGAGTTTGTGACCGAGGCGGTGGGTGAGAATCGCAAAGAATACGAAACCAAAACTTATCTTTCATTTCTCAAAGGCCGGATGGAACAATCCGCCAAAGCGCTGGAATTCGACAAGGCCGCCCGTTACCGGGATGAAATCCGCAAAATCGAAAGCAAAGAAGGCGTCAAGGACAGCATTTTGGCGGCCTATAAAATTAAAAAAGAGGCAAAAAAGTGAAAATAAAATTGACAGCCTCTCGTGCATGACCCTATAATTCTTCCCATGGACCAACCCCTCAAGTGGTTTGAGGAACACAAACTTGTCGCACTCATTCGCTCCAGTTCCGCAGAAGATGCCGAAGAAATGATCAAAGCCGCACTTGCCGGCGGATTTCATCTTTTCGAAATTTCCATGCAAACCCCGCAAGTCATACGCCTGCTGGAAAATTATTCTAAAAAAGAAGGCTGCCTGTTCGGAGCCGGAGCCGTCATTGACGGTGAAATGGCACAGCGTGCCATTAAGGCCGGAGCCCGTTTTATCACCAGCCATTACACGGACCGGGATGTGATCAGTGTGGCCAAAAATAATGATGTCTTTGTCATTCAAGGGGTTTTGACTCCCACGGAAGCCGTGAATGCCTATCAATTAGGCGCGGATTTAATCAAAATTTATCCGGCAGATACTGCCGGCGGACCTGCCTTTGCCAAATCCCTTCGAGGGGCTTTACCCTTTTTGAAACTCGCGGCCTCCGGGGGAGTTTCTATGGAAAATGCCTGGGAATACCTGAAATACTGTACCTCGGTTCATCTGGGGAAGGCCATTTTCGATAAGGCCCTGGTGCGGGCCAATAATTGGGCCGAAATCTCCGAAAGGGCCCGTCAATTCACTCAAAAACTCGAAGCCGCCAAGGTTTCTAAGTGATTGATAGAAGAATCTAACCTGCAATTGACAATTCGCTTTTCCTCATTATAATAACCACTGTCTTTTCAGGCAGTTACGTCAATCCTGAAGGAAAATCCATGATGCAATACAAATCAAAGGGGATTTTAGTCCTCTTTTTTGTCTTTTTATTTAGTTCTTTGATAGCTCAGGCGACAGCCGATAACTTTTCCGGCACAATTCCAACCGGTTTGCTGGAACTTAAAGACTATAAATATCCGGTTTTTCTTTATGTTCCGCCCACTTATGAGCCGGATAAGGATTACCCGCTTTTAATCGCCCTTTCGGGGGAAGGGGAAACTCCGGAAAAGAATATGGAATACTGGTCCGGCATGGCAAAAAGAAATAATGTCATCGTTCTTTCGCCGGTGTCGATGTGGGCGAAGGATATGCCGGGCAATTTAGACAAATGGCTGATTGGGCTCAAAGATGATGTGATGGACCGTTACCGGATTTCTCCCCAAAGAGTTTATCTGGTGGGAAGAAATAAAAGCGCCCATTATGCTTCTTATTTGGGGGTGAATTATCCGGATGAATTTTCGGCGGTGGCCATGGTGGGCGGATCCGTCACCGGCATCTTTGACAAGCTGATGAAATTTCAGACGAGTCCGGAAAGACAGCGGCCGTTACTCATGATGGTTCCGGAAGAACAAAGCCAAGTCCTCAAAGAAACCGAACAAAGGGCTTATGAATTCGAGAAGAAGGGTTATCCGGTTTATTTAAAAAAAATCGCCAAAGGCGAAGACGTTTCGTCGAATGATTTTAAAAAGCAAATTCTGGATTGGTTCGAAGAAAAAAGCAAAGACTGGCAAGACAACATTAAAAAATCAAAAAAGACATTCAAAGCAAAGTGGAATAAAGGAGTAAAAGACTTTTTCGCTCTATGAAACTTACCGGCGCTAAAATCATGATCAAGTGTTTGGAAATGGAAGGCGTGGATTATGTTTTCGGCCTTCCCGGGGGGGCCATTCTTCCCACCTTTGATGCGCTTTACGATTCCAAATTAAAATTCATTCTGGTCCGCCACGAACAGGGGGCTGCCCATATGGCCGACGGCTATGGCCGTGCCACAGGACGTCCCGGGGTTTGCCTGGTGACTTCCGGTCCGGGAGCCACGAATACCGTGACGGGGCTTGCCACGGCCTATATGGATTCCGTGCCCGTGGTTTGCATTACCGGCCAGGTGGCCACTCATGCCATCGGATCCGATGCCTTTCAGGAAGCCGATGTGGTGGGAATTACGCGTCCGGTCACCAAACACAATTTCCTCATCAAAAATGTCAAGGATATCGCCCGTGTGATGCGGGAAGCCTTCTATATTGCTTCGACCGGAAGACCCGGTCCGGTGCTGGTGGATTTCCCTGTGGATGTCAGTCGCGCCGAAACAGAATTTGAATGGCCCGAAGAAGTTTATATTCGCAGTTACCGGCCTTACATCGCCACGAACGGCACACTTCAATCTTCCACCAAAGAGCAAATTCAAAAAGCGGCCGAAGCCATTATGAAATCCAAAAAACCCTGCCTTTATGTGGGCGGCGGTGCTGTGGTTTCGGGAGCTCATAAGGAACTCCTCGAACTCGCGGATAAAACCGGCATTCCGGTCACGACGACGGTGCTGGGGCTGGGAGTTTTTCCTGAAACGCATCCTTCATCGCTTCACATGCTCGGCATGCACGGAACACATTATGCCAATTATTCCGTACAAGGGTCCGATATGCTCATTGCCGTAGGAGCGCGTTTTGACGACCGGGTGACGGGGAAAATCGATATGTTTGCTCCGCACGCGAAAATTGTTCATATTGATATCGATCCGGCCTCGATTTCCAAAGTGGTGAAGGTGCATTATCCGATCATCGGGGATGTCAAATCGGTCTTGAAAGAATTGAATAAATCAGTAGGAGATTTGCGGCCGCAGATTAAAGATTGGCTCGATCAAATTCAGGAATGGAAGAAGAAACATCCGCTTAAATACAATCAAACCGGGTCCGAAATCCGCCAGGAATATGTGATTGAAAAAATCGGGGAAATCACGAAGCACAAGGCCGTGGTGACAACCGGTGTCGGCCAGCACCAAATGTGGACGGCCCAATGGTATGGTTTTAATTCGCCGCGAAGCATGATCACCTCCGGCGGTCTCGGGACCATGGGATTTGGTTTTCCCTCCGCGATCGGTGCGCAGCTTGCCCGTCCGGGTGAAACCGTGATTTGCATCGATGGCGACGGTTCTTTTCAAATGACCATGTGCGAACTTGTGACGGCTGCTTATTATAAAATCCCGGTGAAACTTTTCATTATGGACAATTCCCATCATGGCATGGTGCGCCAGTGGCAGGAACTTTTTTACCACAAACGCTATTCCGCCAGCCAGCTTGGGCCTTCGAATCCGGATTTTGTGAAAATGGCCGAGGCCTGCGGCATGCATGCTATCCGGGTCAGCCAAAAGGAAGAAGTTGTCCCTGCGATCGAAAAGGCGCTTGCCCATGACGGGCCGGTCCTTGTGCATGTTTTGGTGGCCAAATCAGACAACGTTTATCCTATGGTCCCGGCGGGACACGCCCTTGACCAAGTGATGGACATGGCATAGCCCTGAGACCAATGTCTCAGGACAATAAGCGAATCGAAACTGGATGTTTCGATTCATTGGAGATCTTATGAAACATACGATTTCGGTGATGGTAGAAAATCATTTCGGGGTTTTGACGCATGTGGCGGGGCTTTTTTCCGCGCGAGGATTTAATATCGACAGCCTCACGGTCGGAGAAACCCAGGATGCCACGGTTTCCCGCATGACCATTACGGTTCATGGCGATGACCGTATCGTCGAACAAATCGTCAAGCAGCTCGACAAACTTATTGATGTGATCAAGGTTGAAGACATCACCAGTGACGAAATTATCGAACGCGAACTTGTTTTAGTCAAAGTTGCCGCCGAACAATCCACCCGTAATGATGTCATGCAAGTTGTGAATACCTTCCGGGCCAAAGTTGTGGACGTCAATCCTAAATCGCTGACCATTGAAGTCACGGGAGGAGAGGGGAAAATCGATGCGATGCTGGAACTCCTTCGCCCCCTGGGAATTCTTGAGGTAGTCCGCACGGGAATGATCGCCATGGCTCGCCGTAATGAACTGGAAGTTCCTCCAATTAAGCCTCCGGCCTCGGCCAAAACGAAATCATCCAAACGGACTGCCGCAAAAGTTAAAGCGGACGAATAGTTCATCTTTTTCTTCGTCATTCTGAGGAGCGAAGCGACGAAGAATCTCGCTTTTAAAACGAGATCCTTCACTTCGTTCAGGATGACGAGAAAATCTTATTAAGCAAAAGAAAGGATTATCATGGCAAAAATTTATTACGACAAAGATGCGGACTTAAAATACCTTAAAGGTAAAAAAGTGGCCATTGTCGGTTACGGCATTCAGGGCCGCGGGCAGGGGCTTAACCTGCGTGATTCGGGAGTCGACGTCATTATTGCCCAGCGGAAGGGCGGCAAAAATTATGACCTCGCGATTGAGGATGGTTTTCACCCGGTTGAAGCCGATGAAGCCGCCGGGAAAGCCGATGTCATTCAAATCCTGGCTCAGGATCATTTGCAGGCCGAGATTTATGAAAAAAGCATTGCCCCACATTTAAAACCGGGCAAGGCCCTTTTATTTTCTCACGGCTTTAATATTCATTTTGGGTACATCAAGCCGCCGAAAAATGTGGATGTGTACATGGTGGCCCCGAAAGGTCCGGGCGCTTTGGTGCGCACGCAATTTATGGAAGGCGGCGGAGTGCCGTGCCTCGTGGCCATTCATCAAGACGCGAGCGGTAATGCCTTGAAGCTGGCGCTGGCCCATGCCAAGGCCATCGGCGGAACACGGGCCGGTGTGATCGAAACCAATTTCAAAGAAGAAACCGAAACCGATCTTTTCGGAGAACAATCGGTTCTTTGCGGGGGCTTAAGCGAACTGATCCGCGCCGGTTATGACACTTTGGTGGAAGCCGGTTATCAGCCTGAGATGGCGTATTTCGAATGCCTTCACGAAGTGAAATTAATCGTGGATGCCATTTTCGTGCACGGAATTTCAGGCATGCACCGGCGTGTTTCCGATACCGCCGAGTACGGCGATTACACCCGCGGCAAACGCGTGATTACCGCGGCCACTCGTGCCGAGATGAAGAAAATCTTAAAAGAAATTCAATCCGGCGATTTTGCCCGCGAATGGATTGCCGAAAATAAAAAAGGCCGGCCTCTTTACAACAAACTCCGCCAGGAATGCGACAGTCACCCCGTGGAAAAAGTGGGGGCGGAACTGCGCGGCATGATGCACTGGATTTCGGGGGCCGACTCCAAAGTCTCTAACAAACCGGCCGCCAAAAAGGAAAAAGTAAAAAGCTAATGCCTGATAAAAAAAGAAAAATTTATATTTTTGACACGACCCTTCGCGACGGAGAACAATCTCCGGGTGCGTCCCTGACGCCCGATGAAAAGTTAAAAATCGCCAAACAGCTGGAAAAGTTGAATGTCGATGTGATCGAGGCGGGTTTCCCGGCTTCCAGTCCCGGCGAAATGCAGGGTGTGCGCATGATTGCCGAGACCATCAAAAAGCCCGTGATCTGCGGTCTTTCCCGTATGGTGGCCTCCGACATCGATGCCTGCCGCCGTGCTTTAGAGCCGGCGCGTCATAAAAGGCTGCATGTTTTTTTGGCGACTTCCCAGATTCACCGGCAATACAAATTAAAAAAAGGTAAAAAGGAAATCCTGAGTATGGCGGCCGAACATATCCGTTCTGCCAAAAAGGATTTCAAACAAATCGAATTTTCCCCGGAGGATGCCTCGCGCACCGAGCCGAAATTTTTGATCGAAGCCGTGCGTGCCGCCATTGACGCGGGCGCGACTTCCATCAATATTCCCGATACCGTGGGCTATACCGTTCCCGAGGAATTCTCGGATCTGATTCATTTGCTCATTAAGAAAAATCCGGAACTTGGTAAATCCGTAGTTTTGTCCGTCCATTGTCATAATGATTTAGGACTCGCTGTGGCCAATTCCTTGGCCGCTGTTTTGGCGGGAGCCAATCAGGTGGAGTGCACGATCAACGGCATTGGCGAACGGGCGGGGAATGCTTCGCTCGAAGAATTCGTGATGGCGCTTGATACGCGCCGTGATTTTGTGGATTGTTACACGGATATTGTGTTTAAAGAAATTATGAAAACCTCACGTTTGGTTTCGCATTTGACCGGCATGGTGGTGCAGCCCAACAAAGCGATTGTGGGCCGCAATGCCTTTTCGCACGAATCCGGCATTCATCAAGACGGCGTTTTGAAAAAGCGGCAGACTTATGAAATTATCGATCCTAAAAGAATCGGCCTCTCGGGAAGCCAGCTGATTTTGGGAAAACTTTCCGGCCGTCATGCCTTCAACGAACGGGTCAAAAAACTTGGATTCAGTTTGAATGAATCCGAACTCGATCATGCCTTTAAGCGTTTTAAAGAGCTTGCGGACAAGAAAAAATATGTTTTCGATGAAGACATCGAGGCCGTTTTGGAAGAAGGCCTTGCCGTCATTCCGGAAATTTGGAAATTGGAACACGTTCGCGCGGTCAGTGAAAGCGGGAAACCGGCTCATGCCGCGGTTCGTTTGACCTTTAAGGGAAAAACTCATGAAATTACCTCGGAAGGGGACGGACCGATAGAAGCCTGCTACAAAGCGATTGAAAAAATTGTGAATTCCGGCGCCCGCGTGGTGCATTACGGCATTCAGTCGGTCACCGGCGGTAAGGACGCCTTGGGCGAAGTGGTGGTAAAACTCGTGGTCAAAGGCCGCGAGGTGACCGGCCGGGGCACGAGCACGGATATTATCGAAGCCAGTGTGAAGGCCTATCTTTTCGCTTTGAATAAAATTTCATCCCATATTCTTTCCCAAGATCAAGAACCATCGCCGGTGTGAAAGCGCCTTTCCAGCTTTACGGAATTTTCGGTTATCCCCTAGGTCATACCCTTTCTCCCCGCATGCAGGAAGCCGCTTTTGAGGCGGCCGGAATTAAAGCCTATTATTTGGTGTTTGAACTCGATCGCCTTCATTTTCACAAACTCATGAAAAAAATTTCGCGGCTTCTTTTGAACGGATTCAATGTCACCGTTCCTTATAAAGGAGAGATTCTCCCTTATCTGGACCGTTTGAGCCCGGAAGCCAAAGCTGTAAAAGCGGTGAACACGGTTTATCGTTCCGGCTCCCGGTGGATTGGAACCAATACGGATATTTATGGTTTTCTCACATCGTTACGCCGTGACGGCTGCTTCAATCCGCGCGGAAAAAAAATATTGGCGCTCGGGGCCGGAGGCAGTGCCCGTGCCGTGGTCTATGGTTTGGCCAAACAAGGGGCCCGCGAAATTCAAATGGCGGCCCGTAGGCCTTTGCGGGCTCAGGCGATAATCCGGGATTTTAAAAAATCATTCCGAAAAACCGCATTTCAAGCGCTTACGCTCAAACAGAATGATTTAAAAAAAGCACTGCAAAATGCCGATCTTGTAGTGAACACGACTTCGGTGGGACTAGATCCCCGGGACCGTTCTCTGATCCCTGTTTCCGTCATCCCTCCGGCCAATCGTGGAAGAAAAATTTTATTTTTCGATCTTATTTATCACCGTCCGACCGAATTTCTAAAAAATGCCCAAAGAAAAGGGCATCACGCGGTGGGAGGCTTAGGCATGCTTCTTTTTCAAGGTGCACGGGCCTTTGAATATTGGACCGGCAAAAAAGCTCCGGTGTCCGTGATGAGAAAGGCCTTAAAATGATTTTGACCGGTTTTCTCGCTTTTGTCTTCGGCTTGATCTTCGGAAGTTTTCTGAATGTATGCATTCACCGCATGCCTCAGGAAGAGTCCGTGGTCAGTCCCGGCTCCCATTGCCCGCACTGCAAAACGCCCATTGCCTTGACGGACAATGTTCCTTTGATCAGTTTTATTCTGCTCGCCGGCAAATGCCGGCATTGCCGTAAGCCCATTTCTCCCCGGTATTTTTTGGTGGAACTGGCTTCCGGATTTCTTTGGCTGTCAGTGTGGTTGATGTACGGGCCGACTCCCATGTTTGTTCCCACGGTTTTTTTGCTTTCCGTATTAATGGCCATTTCGGTAACGGACCTTGAAACCGGCCTTATTCCGGATAAACTAAGTCTTCCGGGAATTGCCGTGGGGCTTGTTATTGCGGGACTTCATCCTCCCATGATGGGAACCGATTCTTGGCAGCAGGCTTTGATTCATTCGGGGCTTGGAATTCTTGCCGGAGGAGGGGTTTTGCTCCTTATCGGCTGGTTCGGCAATATGGTTTTCCGCAAAGAAACCATGGGCGGAGGGGACATCAAATTAATGGCCATGCTTGGCGCGTTCCTTGGAATCAAAAAAGCTTTTATGGTTTTGTTTCTCGGCCCCTTCATCGCCTTGCCTTATGCTTTGTACGCTAAGTTTTCCAAGAAGCAAGAAACCATTCCTTTGGGACCCTTTCTGGCCATTGCGGGAGCCTGGGTGTTTCTCCACGCAGAAAGCATCGCAAAATATATTCCTCTTTTTAACTGGTAGAATGTAAGGAGTTATCTATGCTCAAAATGATCACAACCGGTGAGTCGCATGGCAAGCACCTTGCCACGATTATCGAAGGAATGCCCAGCGGTCTTCATGTGGATTTGGATTTTATCAATGCGGAACTTTACCGCCGCCAGCAGGGTTACGGCCGCGGAGGACGGCAAAAAATCGAGAAAGACCAGGTGGAAATTCTGGGCGGCGTGATCAAAGGGATTTCTACCGGCGCCCCTATCGGTTTTTTGCTGACCAATAAAGATTTCAAAATTGATGAAATGCCGGAGCTTCAAAGGCCCCGTCCGGGTCATGCGGATTTTTCTGGCTCCCTGAAATATCATCAAAGTATCCGGGCGGTTCTGGAGCGTGCCAGCGCGCGCGAAACAGCCATGCGTGTGGCGGCCGGGGGGTTGTGCAAATTATTTTTAAAACAATTCGGCATTCAGCTTGCGAGCCATGTGCTTCAAATCGGGAAGGCAAGAATCAAGGAAGAAGAAAAACTGACCGTCACCGAAATCAAAAGAAGAGTCGAGGGGTCGGAGGTCAATTGCATTTCCCGTGAAACGGAAAAGGAAATGATTACGGCCATTGACGAGGCCCGCCGTAGGAAAGATTCCGTGGGCGGCCAATATGAGGTGCGGGTGAGCGGGATTCCTGTCGGGCTTGGTTCTTATGTGCATTTCGAACGAAAACTGGACGGCCGCTTGGCCTCTATTTTGATGGGCATGCAATCGGTAAAGGCCGTGGAAGTCGGATACGGCACCAAGCTGGCCGGCTTGTTCGGGTCCCAGTCGCATGATGAAATTTTTTATGATTCCAAACGCGGCTATTATCACGGCACCAACCGTGCGGGCGGAATCGAAGGCGGCATGAGTAACGGAGAAGACATTATTCTGCGTGCCACCATGAAACCGATTTCAACCTTGGCCCAGCCTCTGGCTTCGGTCAATATGAAAACCAAACGTCCCGAAAAGGCGGATTTCGAACGTTCCGATGTGTGTGCGGTCCCTGCCGGAAGCGTGATCGGGGAATCTCTGGCGGCTTATGTCATTGCCGATGCCTTCTTGGAAAAATTCGGCGGAGACTCCGTCACGGAAATCAAAAGGAATTTCGAAGGCTATTTGAAACAAAGCCATGCCTAATATTTACCTTGTCGGCATGATGGGCTCCGGAAAAAGTGTGACGGCCAAACAGCTCGCCCGCCTGCTTGATTTCGGCTTCGTGGATCTTGACGGTGTCATGGAAAAAAAACATCGCAGCACCATCCCGGAAATTTTTGCCCAAAAGGGCGAGCCCTTTTTCCGGGACGAAGAAACGGCGCTTTTGAAGGAAGTTTCGAAGAAAGAAAATCAAGTGATCGCCACCGGCGGCGGACTGGTTCTCAAATCCGAAAACCGCGTAATCATGCATGAAACGGGCACCGTGGTTTATCTTGAAACTGCCTTGGCAACGCTGATCGAAAGGCTTCGCGGTAAAAAAGACAGGCCTCTTCTTCAAGGCGGAACGCTGGAGGAAAGGGTGGCTAAAATTTTTCTCGAGCGTAAAAGCCTGTACGAAAAAATCTGCGATTTTTCCGTGACGACCGACGGCGAAAGCGCCGAATCGGTGGCTAAAAAAATTTTCGAGGTCTTGAAAAAAACCCAAGCATGAAATCCATTGCGGTTAAAAGTCATCAAGGAAATTACCGTATTGTCGTGGGGCGAAACCTTCTGACAAAGGCCGGCTCTTTGCTCAAAGGGCTGGGGTTGAAGGGAAAGGTTTTTGTCATGACGCAGTCTAATGTCAGGAAACTTTACGGGAAACAAGTGAAGCATTCCCTTCAGAGAAGCGGGTTTAGAGTTTATGAATATCTTCTTCCCAGCGGGGAAGAAGCAAAATCCGAAAAAGAACTTTTTCGCGCTTATCACAGCCTGCTCAAAAACGGTTTCGAGCGCCGGGACGCGGTGCTGGCACTGGGAGGCGGGGTTGTCGGGGATGTTGCAGGTTACACGGCGGCAACTTTTTTAAGGGGAGTTCCGTTCATCAATGCAGGAACTACCTTGCTGGCTCAAGTCGACAGTTCGGTCGGCGGTAAAACCGGCATTAATCTCGGAGAGGGAAAAAATCTGGTCGGCGCTTTTTATCCGTCCCGGCTTGTAATTTCCGATACGGAAGTTTTGAAAACCCTGCCGGCCCGTGAACTTCAGGCTTCTTTGGCCGAAGTCGTGAAATACGGAGTCATTAAAGATAGTTCGCTTTTTCATTTGCTTGAAAAACAAAGCGATGCCGTCTTGGCAAAAAATCCCAAGCTTCTGGAAAAACTGGTTCTGGCTTCCGCCAAAATCAAGGCCGGTGTCGTCAGCCGTGACGAATTCGAAACCAAAGGGGAACGCATGATTTTGAATTTTGGCCATACCTTCGGCCATGGTTTCGAACAGGCTTTGAATTACAATCATAAAAAACTTATTCACGGAGAGGCCGTCGCCATCGGCATGGTTTGTGCCGCACGTCTTGCTAATCGTTTAAAACTTTTTCCTGTTTTGGAAACCCATCGATTAATCAGTCTTTTGGACAAATTTCATCTTCCCGTGAATCTTGAAGGACTCGGTTTGAAATGTGAGAAGATTTTATCCGGCATGATGCATGACAAAAAGAAAAAGGCCGGCAAACTACGCTTTGTCCTCCCCGTCAAAATCGGAAAAGTGGTGATCCGCGACAATATTTCTTCCGATTTGATCAAAGAAGTGATTGACGAATCCCTTGGAAAGTGATAAAAACATTTCCCCTATGAAAAAAGATTTTTTTGTTTTCACCATCGGCCTCATGCTCGGTTACCTTCTGGTTCAAGGCGTGGCCTTTGTCCAGAACAACTATCTCTGGGCCATTTTCTATCATTAAGTATCGATTTCACTTCTTTTCTAACATCTCTCGCTAATCCTGTTTAATGAAGCCCTGAAAAAGGGAAATTTGTTTGAAAATGATTATAGCTTTAAATCATAAAATGATATGATGATCAACAATTTTAGAGAGGATTTTCCTTTGGCCGAGCTTAGCGATGACGATTTTAAAGCCTTAATTTGCCTCAACCGGAGAGGGGGAGGAAGAAGAATTTTTGCCCGCCTTGAGGAGGGAATACCGCCTTCGGAAATTTTGCAAAGCATACCCAAAAGCGAGACGCTTTTTCTCAAGGGTACGGATAAATTTAATCCGGAAGAAGAAATAGAACGATGCGAAA
>JACPXK010000064.1 GCA_016196565.1 Candidatus Omnitrophota bacterium
AAACCGGCGTTGTGATGGAACTCAATTCCCATCCGCACCGTCTGGATTTGGATTGGCGCGTTTGCCAAATGGGGAAAAAATCGGGTGTGCTTTTCAGCATCAATCCCGATGCCCATTCGGTGGAAGGCATGGAAGACATTGCTTACGGCGTGGGGATTGCCCGCAAAGGCTGGCTTGAAAAAAAAGATGTGGTCAATACCATGCCGCTTTCAGACATGGAAAAATTTCTCGGTAAAAGAAAATGACAGAATCTCTCGAACAAAAAAAGAAACGCGTATTAAAAATTATCAGCCGCCTGCGTAAGGTTTATCCGGACGCGAAATGTGCGCTAAATTTTTCCAATGCCTTTGAGCTGCTGACGGCGACAATTCTTTCCGCCCAATGTACGGACAAACGTGTGAATATCGTCACGCCCGGTCTTTTCAAAAAATACAAGACCGTCACCGCTTTTGCTGAGGCCGAGCCGGCTGAACTTGAAAAAGACATACGCTCGACTGGATTTTATAAAAATAAAGCCAAGAGCATTATCGGTGCGGCCAAAGAAGTTATGAATCAATTTGGCGGCAAGGTCCCCGATAAAATGGAAAATCTCGTGACTTTGCCGGGCGTAGGACGCAAAACCGCCAATGTAGTGCTGGGAAATTATTTTGATGTGCCGGGCCTTACGGTGGACACTCACATGACCCGCATCAATCGATTGCTGGGCCTTACCCGCAATACCGATCCGGTCAAAATCGAATTTGATTTGATGAAAATCGTCCCTCAAAAAGAATGGACGGAGTTTTCCCATTTAATCATTCATCATGGACGCGCGCGCTGTATTGCGCGCCGGCCCGATTGCCTTCATTGTGAAATCCGGGAATTATGTCCTTATGGAAAAAGCAAAATAAAACATGCCTGATTTTAAAGCCGTCATTAAAAAACTCGCGCAGGAAATGGGATTCGACAAAGTAGGCATCACTCATCCGGCTTTGCTGGAAGAGGGGGAGCGCGCGCTGGAGTCCTGGGTGCACGAAGGGCGGCACGGTTCCATGAAATATTTGGAAAATTTTTCTAAGCGCAAACAAAGGTTCTATGAGGGAATGCCGGACGCCAAAAGCGTCATTGTCTTGGGCGTGAATTATTATTCGAAAAACGAGATTGCTTCGTCGGCTTCGCCTCCTCGCAATGACAGTGAGGTTGTCATTGCGAGCGAACGAAGTGAGCGAAGCAATCTCGCTTTTAAAGGGCGGGTGGCGCGGTACGCATGGGGAAAAGATTATCATGAAGTGATTCGGAAAAAACATGAGTCTTTCATCCGGCAGCTCAAAAAAAATCTCGGGAAAGATTTTCGCGCTGTTTCTTGTGTCGATACCCAGCCCATCCCTGAGCGATTCGCCGCAGTCCAAGCCGGATTCGGATTTATTGGAAAGCACACAGTTCTTTTAAATCAAAAATTCGGGCCGTGGTTTTTTCTTTCTGAAATCGTGACCAATTTAGAGCTTGAAGAAGATATCAATCATGAAGAAGGGAATTGCGGAACGTGTAATCATTGCCAAACCGTTTGTCCTACCGGTGCATTGGATAAAGATTATGAAATCGACGCCCGCCGCTGTATTGCTTATCTTACAATCGAACACAAGGGCGTGATTGACCGCGCCCTTCGTCCTTTCGTCAAAGACTGGATTTTTGGCTGCGATGAATGCCT
>JACPXK010000012.1 GCA_016196565.1 Candidatus Omnitrophota bacterium
ATCCTTTTTCAAAGCTCGATATCGATAATGTGCCTAGCCCATCGCAAACCTTGGATTGGAATGCTTTTGTTTTGACGGGAATCATTCAGCGCGGCACAAAGCGCGTGGCCATTTTAAACCGTCTTTTTGTGCATGAAGGCGATGACATTCAGGGCATTCAGGTGGTGCGCATCGATCAAGATAAAGTGATACTCAAAAAAGGCGAGGAAGAAGCCATGATCAAAATGGGGGTAGCATGAAAACGATACATTGTGAGCTCCGTCATCCTGAGGCCGATAGGCCGAAGGATCTCAAAGCGAGATCCTTCGCTCCACGAAGTGGTCCTTTAGGGTCGCTCAGGATAGCGTTGTGTTTTTTTAGTTTTATTTTATTTTCTTCTTCGTTACATGCTGCTGATGTTACGCTTACTCCACCCACCAATGACGGCGAAAATATTCTTGTTTTCAGAAATGCGGATATCCGTGACGTGCTCAGCCTGATTGCCGACGAATATGATCTTAACATCGTGATGAGCGATGAAGTCAGCGGGCAGATTTCTCTAAGGCTGAGAGATGCTTCCCTTAATAACACCCTGGATTCTATTCTTATTGCGCGCGGATTCGATTATGAAATCCGCGACAATGTCATTCGCGTGGCCCCTACCGAAACCATTGAAGCCGAACGCGCCAAAAGACTTTCCAAAGAAGGTCTTGAAGCGCTTGTCTCGGAAGTCATTGTGCTTCGTTATTTGGACGCCAATGATGTGAAGTCTATGGTGAATTCCATGCTGACTTCCCGCGGGTCTGTCAGCGTTTTGGAAAAAAGAACTTATAAGGGATTTCAATTTGGAGCTCAAATGGTGGGCAATCAGACAGGATCCTCAGGATCGGGTTCGAGTTCTTCT
This sequence comes from Candidatus Omnitrophota bacterium, assembly GCA_016196565.1. Next base: position 884 of record JACPXK010000012.1, read on the forward strand.
AGTTCAAGTTATAGCGGCTCATCCTCTCAAACCGGGGCATTACTCGCTGCTTCTCAAGCAAGTGCTAAGGAACCTCCGCGAGCCAACACCTTGATGGTTGTGGATGTGCGGAGTCAAATCGACAGAATCAAAGGGGTGATCGAACAAGTGGATATTTCTCCGCGGCAAATTTTAATCGATTCTAAAATTTTGGAGGTCAACACAAATTCCCTTGAGGACCTTGGACTTGATTTAAATAATGATCTTACTTTCGCGGCCGGCGAAAATAAAAGCAAGTACAATCCGCTTACGACCGACTTAAACGCAAGTTCTTCCAATTCCACCATCAACTCGGGTGTTTTTAGCAACACTTTTCCGGCGAACACGGATTCAGGAATTCATGCGGTTTTCCAGCATTTGAACGGGGAGGATTTCACCATTATTTTGCATGCCCTTTTGCAGGATAAACACACCAAAACCCTTTCAGCCCCCAAAATTTTAACGTTGGAAAATCAAGAGGCCGCCATTCTTGTCGGCGAAAGATATCCCATTTACGAAGCCAATGTGAGCGATCAGGGAACCGTCACCGAAACCCTTTCTTTTTATCAGCCGGTCGGAATCAGTTTGCAGGTGATTGCGCAGGTGACGCCCGAAAAAGACATTATCATGATTATTCATCCTACGGTCAGTTCCATCGGGGATTTGGTGAGGGGAACCAGCGGTTTGACCCAGCCCCGAATTAATGTGCGTGAGGCCGACACACGCGTTTTGATCAAAAACGGCGAGACCCTGGTGATCGGCGGGCTTCTTGAAGATGTGGATGATCGCCGTTATTTTAATGTTCCTTTGTTGGAACGCGTGCCGCTTATCTCCAAACTTTTTAACCGGCGGCAAGTTGATATTGATCAACGCAATCTCCTGATTTTTATTACCCCGCGTGTGGTGGACGAAGGAAAACTTCCTTTAAGCGAAGCAGAACAACTCAGATTGAATGGGATTAATGACCCGGCCCGTTACGGAACGCTTTACGACCGGCGGGCGGCTGTCCGGCAATTTTATAATGCGGCCGAGAAAAATTACAAAAGCAAAAAATATGAAGTGGCCAAGGCTCAATTCCTGAAAGTCCTCAGCATGGAACCCCAGCATTCGGGAGCGATTAAATATTTGAAGAAATTAAACGCCCTTCCGAACCGGTACCCGGTTTAAGATTTCAGAAGTTCTTCGAGTTTGGCGAGAAATTTCACGGGATCAAAAGGCTTGGTCATGTACGCATTGGCCCCCGCCTCCAGCCCTTTTTCCTGATCTTCGGTTTGAACCCGCGCGCTGAACATCATGATGGGAATATGCCGGTATTTGTCTTCTTGCTTTAAAAGCCGGCAGACTTTATAGCCGTCCATTTTGGGAAGCATTACGTCCAACACAATCAAATCCGGATTTTCACTGCGTGCTTTATCGAAGGCCTCTTGGCCGTCTGAAGCGGTGATGACGTTATAGCCATTGACTTTAAGGCGGGAAGAAACCACGCGAAGAATGAGCGGTTCATCATCGACCACGAGTATCTTTTTTGCAGTTTTCTGAGAAGGATTTTCGGCCATCAGTTTTGCTCCAAGTTCGCTTGATTATAAATAGGAATTCAAAAGAAGCAATCAAAAATCTAAATAAGCCCAAGGCTTATTTTTATGGCTCGTTCTACTTTCCTTAAATGTTCTGCCGGCAAAGATCCGATTTTTTGTTCAAGCCGGGTTTTGTCCAGCGTGCGAATTTGAGAAAGTAATACGGTGGAGTCTGATTTCAATCCGCCCATTCCTTTGGGTAGATTGACATTGGTGGGATATTCCTTGGTAAAGCTTTTTGTGGTAAGGGGAGCGACGATGGTGGTAGGAGCCAATTCATTGCCGATATTGTTTTGAATGACTAAAACGGGTCTTCGTCCGGCCTGCTCCGATCCCTGAGCGGGATTTAAATTAACCCAGAAAATATCGCCGCGTTTAATCGACATATTTCAGCGAGTCATTATCAAGCTTTTCAAAATCATCGGTGATTTGTTTTGCCGTCCCGTACATTTCTTGATACCCTTCGCGAAGCATGCTATTCATGGCATTTTGTTTTTTGAGCTGCAAATAAACCCGCACGGCTTTTTGAATTAAAGTACTCCGCTTAATGTTCTCGCGTTTGGCTTCAAGATCAAGTTGATGTTTTAAATCTTTCGGAAAGGTGATGCTGAGGTATTCCATAAGGCCTCCTTAACTCGGCTCCATACAGAAGTATATACTCAAATCTATATTTTTCAAGAATTCTCCTTGAGTTTATAGTTTTTCTCGACAATGCCTGCCTCCTAAGGGCAAGAACACTCAATATTTAGTATTAAGGTTGTAATTTGCCCCCTACAGGGTACCTTTCTTTCAAGGACAAAAAACTCATAAATAAGGGAGCCATACTCATGAAATTACAAAGGATTCGATCAAAATGGATTGCACTTCTGGTCATGACCGCTTTTATATTCGTTCCCGCAGGCAATCCTGCTTACGCCGAAGAGATAGTCGATTTTCAAAATCCTGAAGAACAGCCCACAACGCCGACGGTTCCGGTAGAAGAAGCAGCTTCACCAGAAGTACAGGAGCCACCACCGGTTCAAACCAGCACGGAAGCAATGATGGGTGAAACGCTTTCTCCCGCAACGACTGAATCCGAAAAATCGAAGTCTAAATCAGAAGACGAAGGCAAAAGTAATCCTTTAGAATTAGCATTTTTGCAAGCTGAAAATCAAAAACCCGGTTCTGTGCAAATTAATGCGGCAGGAGCTCAAACTGCCTCTGGTGTGAGCAGAGTCGAAGCATTTATTCCTGAGTATGAGGGATTGCCTTTCGGAACCGGCGTTTTTATCGCTTATCGAGAGATTTCAGGACCGAATGCAGGACAGATAGGCGGGACAGTAATGCGGGAAACATTCAATGGGCATTTTGAGGCGGTCTTTCCCACAAGGCCTGAAACGCAGTATGAATTTGTGGTGATCGTGGGAAATGATCTGGCGTCTCCTTTAGGCAGTTCGAGAGTGGGGACATTCCGTTCCGCCTCGTCACAAAATAAAGAACCATTGTATGGTTTTTTCCCGCAATCGATGACGCCACAACCCCAGATGCCGGCTCAGCCCGTGCAAGCTCCTCCGGCTTCGACGGTGAATAAGCCAAATCCTGTTAACACAAGCGCCAACTCTAATACTAATAAACTTGAAATTAAAGATATTGATCGTGTTGCCATTGGTGGAGCGCGGGCGCAAAGTGCGGCCGGTCAAACCCTGTTTGAAACAAGCGTTCTCGGGTATGAAGATTTGCCTTACGGATTGAGTGTGGTTGTGCGCTTGCGCCAATTATCGCCGGGGCCACTGATGGGGCAGTGGAGCGGGGGAATGATGATGCATACGTTCAATGATAATTTTGAAGCGGTTTTTCCCACAAGACCTGAAACGGAGTATGAATTTTACATCGAGGCTTCTTATGGTGACGGAATTCCTTTGGGAAGTACGGAGCCCAGAACTTTTCGCACGCCCTCTTCACAAAGCAAAGTGGAATTAAACACTTTTCCGCGATCAATATCCGTACCCGTGAAGCCCGAAGATACCTCTTCGCTCTATCCCGAATCCGGACCGAATTCTACGAGCCCGATGAATTCCGAATCGGGAATGGGAGTAAATACTTCTGCGCCTGTTGTGGCGGAAATAGATCAGCAAGAATTAATAAGACAGAGAATGGAAAAAGAACGGATGCTCAAAGAACTCATGTTAGAAAAATTAATGTCGAATGAGCAAATTTCCAATCAAGAGACGGATCCTATCAGGGATCCCATGTCGTCCGCCTTGATGGACTCTGTTGTGACCGAACCAAAAGAAAACATGGAAAAGACAAAAGAAGAGATATTAAGAGAACTCTCTTTAAATCAGAGTTCTATGGAATCCGCACAAGTTGAAGAAAAATCTTTAAAAGAGCAAATATTAGAAGAACTTTTGGCAAAACAGCAGACGATCGAAGAAGAAATTTTCGATCAGGAAAATTATCCGGAAGAAGCCGGAACTTCTTCAGGAAATACTCAAGAAATGACAGGAGAGTCTGAACAAGCGGAACCGGAACCGCAGGCAAATATTCCCGAAGAGGTAAATGCAGCGCCGGAAAATGGATCATCGGCGGGAGAAGAAACCTCTTCATTCCCGGATAGTTCGTCAGCCCAAAATAATTCAAACGGAACAGAATACGCGCCCGAAAATAATGATACGGGAGAAAATCAGGCAAGTGTTTTTTCGACTGAATCTGAAACAACGGAAGTTTCTGCAGGGGGGCCGGACCAGAGCGAAGTGTCAGATCCGTCAGGATCAAAGACCGTTTCTTATTGGGGTGATTATAAGTTGGTTGAAACTAGCTATACCAGTACGACGGGCCCTGAAAACGATAAAACAAAGACGACAGGCGAAGTATTTTCCACCTTCAAATGGGACTATAAAGCCGCCGCATGGATACTCGAAAGCAAATCGGGACACGAACACGTTTACAAAAGTTGGGATCTCACGACAGGCACACAAAACGAGAAAGGAAGTTCTTCGAAAAGTTATTCCTTGTTCTGGGCCATCCCTGCTTCAGGCGGCCCATACTTCGCCGAGCCAACGAAGACTTTACAATACTGGTCGTTCGACAAAAAAAGAGTTGTAAATGGTCAAACAACTTGGGACGAGTCCTGGACAATACAGGGCGATGACATCTATACGCAGGTAGGTTACCGCAATACAGTGCAAGAGGGGGACCCGGTGCATCTCACTCACAACGTCGTTGAAATTTGGTCTGAAGGAGGCCGTCACACACGAGAAGAGTACACTGCCACGAACACCCTCACCGAGGCAAATACGATATTAGAGTTCTTGAGCTGGGAAAAAGGCGTGCGGCAGATTCGAACTTATCTGGAGTCTAGAGAAAGCTTTGTTTTAGTAAATGACGGCAAAAACCGAGAACTGGTAAGCGATTGGGAGACTCATAAAGTATACGACAAAAACAACACTCTTACTTTTGAAAAAACTGCGGGATGGAGTGTCGCTGGCAATAGCATAACCTATTCGTTAAAGTTGTACGATAGGGACATTGATGTGGATGTTTCAGTCGTGCTGGATTCCAAGACGCAAGAGTTAAAGAGCATGTCGATGACCGATGGGGGCGGAGCTCCGATCAGCTGGCCAGCAGTTCCCTGGAACGACGAATTTAAGAAGTGGTTCCAACAAACGGTCGAGCCATGGACCGGCTTGTCCTCGCCCTCTTTCCCCATGGTTTAAGCAGTAACCTAGACAAAGCTAAAATCCTGCTGTATATTAACTTCCTTCTTGTCCTCAAAATAATCCTTTGAGGAAAAGGGGACAGGTTTTAAAACCTGTCCCCTTTTCCTGCTAATACAGGAGTGCCTATGGGAAATGAAAAGGTTTTTACCGATCAAAATTTTCAAACCGATGTTTTAAGTTCCAGCCAGCCGGTTCTCGTGGATTTTTGGGCGGAGTGGTGCGGCCCCTGCCGCATGCTCGCCCCCATTGTCGGGCGTATTGCCGAAGCCAATCAGGGTAAAGTCGTGGTCGGCAAACTCAATGTGGATGACAACCCTACGGTGCCGCAGAAATACGGTATTCAGGGAATTCCTACTCTTATTATTTTCAAAAACGGACAACCGGTGAATCAAATTGTCGGTTATCAATCCCAGGAAAACATTCAAAAAGCCATTAACGAAAGCCTCGGCGGCTAATTAATCATTTCAGGAGGAATTATCCATGAATATTTCAGCGGGGAAATTAAAAGGGATGAAAGCGGTTTCGGATGATCGCGGCATTATCCGCGCGGCGGCCATGGACCAGCGCGGTTCGCTTCGTAAATCCATTGCCAAGGAAAAGGGCGTGGACGAAAAACAAGTCACGCGCGAAATGATGGAAGAATTCAAAGTGGCTGTCAGTAAAACGCTTACCCCTCATGCCAGTGCCATTTTGCTCGATCCCGAATTCGGACTTCCTGCCGTGAAAGCCCGCGCGAAAAACGCCGGTGTTCTTCTGGCTTATGAATCCAGCGGCTATGACAATACCCGTCCCGGACGTCTTCCCGATCTCTTGGATCATGAAACCGTACGAACCATAAAACAAGCCGGGGCCGATGCCATTAAGATTTTGATTTATTACACTCCCTTTGATAAAAAAGAGATTAACGAGATTAAGCATTCTTTTGTCGAACGCATCGGCGCGGAATGCGCTTATCATGACATTCCGTACTTTCTCGAATTTGTCGGCTACGATTCTGCCGGCGCAGATGTCAACACTTTGGAATACGCCAAAATTAAACCCGAAGTCGTGGCCAAAAGCATGGAAGAATTTTCCAAACCGCAATATCTAGTCGATGTTCTCAAAGTCGAAGTGCCGATTAATATGAAATTCGTGGAAGGCACCAAATCCTTCAAAGGGCAAAAGGCTTATTCGCGCCAAGAAGCGATTGCGTATTTTAAGAAAACCGCACAAGTGACAAAAAAACCTTTCATTTATCTAAGCGCCGGTGTGGGCGATGACGAATTCCGCGAAAGCTTGGAGCTTGCCGCCGAATCCGGAGTGAAATTCAACGGTGTTCTTTGCGGGCGCGCGACTTGGAAAAACGGCA
>JACPXK010000013.1 GCA_016196565.1 Candidatus Omnitrophota bacterium
CCATTCGTTCTGAAGAAAATTATCTGCAGACGAGGGACTCTGAAAAAATAAAAAAAGTCAGGGAGAATTTCCGCGAGATTCTTTCAACCACCGAAAGGTCCAGGTCGACATTCCGTTCTTTTATGTCGTCAGAAGTCGTAAATGAAATAAAAAGACTTCTTCACAATAATGAAACTGTGCTGGGAGAAATCTTTAAATTAGACAAACAAGTCCATGCCCTCGATCAAAAATTACGCCAGCAAGGAGTCATCCTCGAAGAAGCTGCGATCAAGGCCATGAGAGAGCTCAAACCGGACGGCGCTGGAGAATCTTTCGAAGCCAAAGTCGATAAAATCGCCTTGGCGAATAAAATGCTTAAAGAAGGATACAAAACTCCTTCGACCAATACTCGCCCGAAATTTAAACCTTCCAATAAACTTCAGGCTGCTTTGGATGAATTCAGCCGGAAATGGGAAAGCCAGGATGCGATGGAGCCGGCCGTGACTTATGCCGCTTTGTTCCAACTGCGCGGTGAATTGCGGGTCAAAATGGAAAATCATGCGGTGGCTCTCCATCAAAGCATTCTGGATCTGGAGAATATTTTCTCAAAACTCCTTTCTGAAATGAATCGAAAACGGGATGAATCCAAATCAAAAATGATGCTGGCTATTTTTATCGCCTTTGTCATTTTTGGTTCTTTGATCCTTTCCGTGTCTTTTTGGATCACGGGAATTTTGAGCGGCCCGATTTTACGGCTGCGTTATGCCATGCTGCAGATTGCCGGAGGCGATTTAAACGCGACCATCGATGTCCATACGCCGGATGAAATCGGAGAACTGGCGGAAAGCTTTCGGACCATGCAGCGAAAATTAAAAGACTCCACCGACAGATTAAAAAAAATGGACGAATTAAAATCACGCTTTATTGCTTCCGCTGCGCATGAGCTCAAGACGCCGCTTACGCCGATTCGAGGCTACGTGGAAATCGTGCTTAAAGAGGAAGTGGGCCCGATCAATCCCAAGCAAAAGGAATTTTTGACTTACGTGGATGAATCCGCCGTCCGTTTGCAGCGGCTGGTCAAAGAACTTCTGGATATTTCCAATATTGAATCGGGTCTGGCGCGTATCGCCCATACAAAAGTAAATTTGCGCGATATCGTGAAAGAGGAAGTCATGCTTTTTAAGCAGCACGCCGAAAAAAAAGGAATGAATTTCTCTCTCGACCTCGACCCGGATTTGAAATCGATTTATTGCGATCCGGATAAAATCCGCGAAGCGCTCGATAATTTGATCAGCAATGCCATTAAATACACTCCCGCCGGAGGAAAGATAAGTATTTTTGCCCGCAATCAGGGGCAGGGTATTCAATTTGGAGTTCAGGACAGCGGAATCGGAATAAAAAAAGAGGACCAGGAAAGGATTTTTTACCCCTTTCAGCGGATTGAAAGGAAAGAAAATGAAAATGATGAGGAGGGAGGCACGGGCCTTGGGTTGACGCTTGTTAAAAGTATTGTCGAAGCGCATGGCGGGACGATTCAGGTGCAAAGCGAAGAAAACCGCGGAACGGTTTTCACGCTCTACCTGCCGGTTAATGTGAAGCCGGCAAAATTAAATGAAATTTTCGAAAATTTTTAATCTTTTTTTGACCGCTGCAGTTTTGGCGGCGCTTTTTTATGCCGTGTTCTGGATTTACCGCTGGTCGGAGGAAGCGCGCGTCTTGCGGGAAATTGTCGAAAGACTCTCCAGTGATTCCCGCATCGCGGAAGTGCTCGTCACCAAAAGCGAATTTGACGAAACGACCAAAAAAATCCACACCACCATTAAATTTTTGGAATATTCCGCTGCCGGCCAAGAGGCCGCCAGCCGGCCGCTTGCCCCCAAATATTTCACGTTCGAAGGAAATATTATTCAATTTCAAGCGCTTGTGATACGGTTCAATGACAAGTTTGTCCGCGCGGGAGATAAACTGCGCGGCAAAAGCGCGTACCTTTTTCTCAAGGCCTTCGTCCTGGATGAAGAGAACACCCAAATGTTTAAAATCTCGGACGTCCGGGAAATTCCCGCGGGTTATAAAATCCCCGGCGAAAAATCCAAGTTCGAAGAAAAATTATGGCGCCAGTTTTGGGAATATGCCCTGAATCCCAAAATACGCGAACGGGCCGGCATTAAAAGCGCGCAGATCGAGGCGCCGGGGTCTTTGTTTCTGCCGGGCACCATTTACACTCTTCGCATTGAGCATGACGGCGGCATACGAATCGACACACGGCCCATTCCTGAAGTGCTGAAAGGCGAAAAACTTTAATCATGCCCTCCGGCAAAGTCATTACGATTTTTGGCGGCCGCCAAATCGAAGAAAATATGCTGGATTATCAAAAGGCCCGCCAGCTTGGCGGAATGCTCGCGCGCGAGGGGTTTGTCATTTGTAACGGCGGCTACGGAGGAGTGATGGAAGCTTCGGCACGCGGCGCCCATGAAGAAGGCGGCAAAACCATCGGCATCACAGCGGAAGAATTTCCCGGCCAGGTCAATCGCTGGATTCAAGAAGAACGGAAAGTCAAAACCTGGCGCGAACGTCTTTTTAAATTAATCGATACCGCGGATGGCTATGTCGTTTTTGACGGCAGCACGGGGACTTTGACCGAACTTTTCGCGGTGTGGGAAATGACCAATAAGAAAATGTTAGATAAACCGATTATTTTATACGGAGTATTCTTGAAGGAATTACTAGAAAAACTTCGCCAAGAAAAAATAATTATTATGAATAAGCAAATCAAAACTGCTAATACACCCGAGGAAATTTTGCAATATCTAATCTCGTCATCCTGAACCGCCGACCCTCTGCGAGGGCAGTAAAAAGCACGAGGCGGTGAAGGATCTCGTTTTGAGATTCTTCGGTCCTTTTGGGCCTCAGAATGACGAAGGTGCCGTGATTATGCTGACACTTTCAAATTTTGATTATGTTTTGCCTCAAGAACTGATCGCCGCTTATCCTCCCGCGGACCGTCCGAGCGCGCGTCTTTTGCGTGTCAATCGAACAGGCAGTGAATTTTCTCATCACATTTTCAGGGACATTCTTTCTTTTCTCAACCCCGGAGACCTTTTGGTTTTGAATGATACCAAGGTAACGCTTGCCAGGATTTTCGGCCAAAAACCAACCGGCGGCCGAGTTGAAGGATTGCTTCTAAAAAACCTCGGCGCAGGGCGCTGGAAAACCCTTTTACGTCCCGGCGGGCGGGTTAAAAAAAATATGACGCTTTCTTTTGGTCAAAACGGCACACGGCTTTTGGCCCAGGTGCTGGACGATCCCAGCCCGGATTCGGGCGAAAGGCTGCTTCAATTTTCCGGAGAAGGCATTGATGAAAAACTTCAGGCCATTGGGCATATTCCTCTTCCTCCTTATATTGACCGGGAAGATACAGCAGTTGACCGCGAACTTTATCAAACCGTTTTTGCCGAAAAAGAGGGAGCCGTGGCATCTCCCACGGCCGGTCTTCATTTTGACCAAGCGTTGCTGGACGAATTGACCCGGAAGGGAATTGAAATCGCTTATGTGACACTTCACACGGGATACGGGACTTTTCAGCCTGTCACTACGGAAAATTTATCGGAGCACCGCATGTTTGAAGAGGAATTTGAAATTACAGAAGCCGCAGCGAAACAAATCAATGATGCGAAAAAAGTCAATCGCCGGATTATTGCCTGCGGAACGACTTCGGTCAGGGCGATTGAATCGGCGGTGAATTCAAATGGAGAAGTCGCGGCTCAAAAAAATACAACCCGGCTTTTTGTTTATCCTCCTTATGAATTCAAAATCGTGCAGGGCATGATTACCAATTTTCATTTACCCAAAAGTTCACTGCTTCTTTTGGCCGCCGCTTTACTGGGGCATGAAAAATTAATGGCGGTTTATGAAGAAGCCATTCGAGAAAAATATCGATTCTATAGCTATGGCGACGCCATGGTCATTTTATGAAGAAAATATATCAATGTCATTGCGAGGAGTTCGCCGTAGGCGAACGACGAAGCAATCTAGCGATCCGAGATTGCTTCACCCCGTCGATTGGGTGCTGGGGTTCGCAATGACAATTCAAAAGGAATTAGGACTCTTTTGCTTTGAAGTTTTGCATGAATCCACCAATTCGCATGCCCGTACCGGCCGAATCAAAACGGCCCATGGAGAAATTGAAACGCCGGTTTTTATGCCGGTGGCAACGCAAGGGTCGGTGAAGGCCGTCATGCCGCGCGACCTTATCGAAAGCGGTGCTGAAATTATTTTATCGAATGCTTACCATCTTTACATCAGGCCGGGAATCGATATAATCCAGCAATTCGGCGGTCTGCACCGTTTTATGGGATGGAAAGGCCCGATTCTCACCGACAGCGGCGGTTATCAGGTTTTTTCCTTGAGCCGTCTGCGGACGATTACGGAAGAAGGCGTCCGGTTTTTTTCTCATTTTGACGGGCAGGAGATCTTTCTCACACCTGAAAAGGTGATTGAAATTCAGGAGGCGATCGCAAGCGACATCGCCATGATTTTTGATGAATGTCCTCCGCCGACCAAGGACAGAAAAAAAATCAAACAGTCCCTGGAGCTTACCCTTCGCTGGTCGGAGCGCGCCAAAAAACATCATCGCCTGAAATCGCAGGCCTTGTTCGGAATTGTTCAAGGCGGTATGTTTGAAGATCTCCGGTTGGAGTCTTTAGAAAGAACCGTGGCACTTGATTTCGATGGATACGCGCTCGGAGGATTGGCCGTGGGCGAGCCGCAAGAAGTTACCTTTTCCATTTATGAGGCCATTGTCCACAAAATGCCGAAGGACAAACCGCGATATTTGATGGGCATTGGAACACCGCTTGATTTTCTCGAGGCCGTGGAAAAAGGGGCGGACATGTTCGATTGCGTCAACCCGACGCGTTACGGCCGGAACGGAAGCGCCTTCACGTCAAAAGGACTTGTCGTGATCCGAAACGGGAAGTACAATCGCGACCAGCGCCCGATTGAGGGAACTTGC